>NZ_DEYI01000077.1:18356-36296 GCF_002364475.1 Idiomarina sp. UBA3162 | reverse complement strand
TCAAACTCTTCAATTAAAAAGTTCAATCAACTCAATGAATTACGTGTGCTTGCTACCTCAGTAGCTAGACACTCATTCAAAAGTTGCAATATTTTTTGTTGCTTACTTTTGCAAGTGCCCACACAGTTTGCTTGGCTTGATAATTTGTTAAAGAGCGTTGCTTCGTTCCCGAAGCAGGGATGCGTATTCTACATCCCTTTGCCAGCGCGTCAAGTACTTTTTTCAACTCGTTTTGCTGGCCGTCATCACTTCCGCTTTCGCGCCTTTCTCTGTGACAACGGCGGCGAATTATAGAGATCCTATTCGCACTTGCAAGCACTTTTTTGAAATTAATTTCTAACTGGTTAGTTATTGTTCATCCTGGTTATTCTTTGAGCTTTTTTCCTGTTTTTCCTCTTTGAACTCAGCGTCGTCGTCCTCATTATCACCCACTACGTGTTCAAGCTTCAGCTTGTTTACACTGCGAATAGTCAATATAGGTCCCGACAGCGCGTATAAGAAGAAGATACCGAATAGTACTAATGAAGGCTGAGTCGCAACCACGACAAATGCCAATACGATAACTAAAATAACAACAAACGAAACTTTACCTTTCCAATCGACATCCTTGAACGAGTGATATCGGAAGTTAGTTACCATTAGCAAGCCAGCTGCTATCGTGACGATGGCGGCGAACCCACCTAAGTCATCGCCCGAAATGCCATACTCCGTACCAACCCAAACTAACCCTGCTACCACAGAGGCGGCACTTGGAATTGCCAACCCTTGAAAGTAACGTTTATCAGCCGTACCAATATTGGTATTAAAACGCGCCAATCGTAACGCACCACAAGCAACAAATATAAATGCCGCGAGCCAACCTAATTTACCTAGATCGGCTAACGCATAGTTATACATAACTAACGCGGGAGCCATACCAAAGGATACAATATCGGCCATACTATCGTACTCAGCACCGAAATCACTTTCAGTTTGTGTCATCCGCGCGACCCGACCATCAAGGCCGTCAAAGATCATTGCAATAAAGATAGCTACGGCCGCTTCGATATAACGCTCATTCATCGATGCGATGATCGCATAGAAACCTGAGAACAACCCTGCGGTAGTAAATAAATTAGGTAACAAATAAATACCACGTCGTTTCTGTGAGCTCTGGCTTTCTACCTTACCCGACTCGTTAGCCATGTTTATTATTCCTCTTAGGTACTAAAAAAGTTAACTCTTAATTGAGTTTAGCACAGCGCAATCAAGGGTTGAAAACGCTTTAAAATACTATGAACAAAAAAGGAGGGAAATTTTCCCCTCCTTCTTCACTACACAACTGATGGCTCAGCGCGCGATTAATTAATAACGATTCGGTTATCCGCCACATCAACGTGGATCGCGTCACCGGCTTTAAAGTCCCCGGCCAATATCCGCTGCGCTAACGGGTTTTCAAGCTCGTGTTGGATAGCGCGCTTCAACGGTCGTGCACCAAATACCGGGTCAAACCCAGCGGAGGCGATAAAGTCGAGTGCCTCATCCGTTAACTCAATCGTCAAGTCACGTTCATCCAAGCGTGCATATAACCGTTTCAGTTGCGCTTCTGCAATTGATCGAATTTCCTCACGTCCTAATGGATGGAACACAACTGTCTCATCAACTCGGTTGATAAATTCAGGACGGAAGTGGCGACTCAACACATCCATCACCATCGCCTTCATTTCATCATAGGTATTATCGGCAGCATGCTCTTGGATAAGATCAGACCCGAGGTTCGAGGTCATAATAATTACCGTATTCTTAAAATCTACGGTGCGACCTTGACCATCAGTCAGCCTGCCATCATCAAGCACTTGCAATAAAATATTGAAAACATCAGGATGCGCTTTTTCAACCTCATCCAATAAAATGACAGAATAAGGTTTACGACGGACAGCCTCAGTAAGATAGCCACCTTCTTCATAACCCACATAACCGGGAGGGGCGCCAACTAATCTCGCTACCGAATGCTTTTCCATAAACTCCGACATGTCGATACGTACCATCGCGTCGTCAGTATCAAACATGAAGTTTGCTAAGGCTTTAGATAGCTCAGTTTTACCTACACCCGTTGGGCCAAGGAACAAGAACGAACCGATAGGACGGTTGGGGTCACCCAAGCCCGCTCGCGACCGACGAATGGCATTAGCAACAGCATCAACGGCCTCGTTTTGACCAACCACACGCTTGTGCAATAGCGTCTCCATCTGCACTAACTTTTCACGCTCTCCTTCCAACATCTTACTGACAGGGATGCCGGTCCAGCGCGATAGTACATCTGCAATTTCTTCATCAGTTACGCGATTTTTTAACAAGCTCATATCTTGCATCTCGGCTTGCAGAGCCAAATCTAACTGACGCTCTAATTCCGGAATACGACCATACTGCAATTCAGACATGCGGTTTAGGTCACCCGCTCGACGGGCTATATCCATTTCCGTCCGTGCCTGATCAAGCTGTGCTTTAATATGTTGCGTGCCTTGTACAGCCGCTTTCTCAGAATTCCACACCTCTTCAAGCTCGCCATACTTTTTCTCAAGCTCTGCGAGTTCATCGTGCAAATGATCGAGTCGTTTTTTACTCGCATCATCCTTTTCTTTCTGCAACGCCTGGCGCTCCAGTTTCAATTGGATAATGCGACGCTCTAATCGGTCCAAATCCTCTGGCTTAGAATCAATTTGCATGCGAATACTTGACGCCGCCTCATCAATAAGATCAATGGCTTTGTCAGGTAATTTTCGATCACTGATATATCGATGTGATAAAGATGCAGCCGCTACGATGGCAGGATCGGTAATCTCAACCGAGTGGTGAATTTCATACCGTTCTTTCAATCCACGTAAAATCGCAATGGTGTCCTCAACAGTCGGCTCGTCAACAAGTACTTTCTGGAAACGACGCTCAAGCGCTGCATCCTTCTCTATATATTGACGATACTCATCTAACGTCGTCGCGCCTACACAGTGAAGTTCACCGCGTGCCAGAGCGGGTTTCAGCATATTGCCGGCATCCATTGCACCATCGGCCTTACCTGCACCAACCATAGTGTGAAGTTCATCAATGAATAGAATAACCCGACCTTCTTCCTTAGACAGCTCGTTTAGTACCGCTTTGAGTCGTTCTTCAAACTCGCCGCGGAATTTTGCTCCCGCAAGCAATGCACCTAAATCGAGCGATAGTACGCGTTTATTCTTCAGCCCCTCGGGTACTTCGGCATTGATAATGCGCTGTGCTAATCCCTCAACAATAGCTGTCTTACCCACACCGGGTTCACCAATCAAAACGGGGTTATTTTTTGTGCGGCGTTGCAATACTTGAATGGTGCGACGAATTTCTTCATCGCGACCAATCACAGGATCCAATTTTCCTTGTGCTGCACGTTCGGTAAGATCAATCGTGTACTTATCAAGCGCCTGACGCTTTTCCTCAGCATTAGGGTCATCAACGTTCTGGCCATCACGAATGTCATTAATGGCCTTTTCTAGCGCATCTTTTTTGATACCTAGTTTTTTAAACAATTCGCCAAGCGGGCCTTTGTCTTCGGTTGCGGCTAACAAGAATAGCTCTGACGAAATATAGGCATCTTTGCGTTGCTGAGCATATTTATCACACAGGTTGAGTAATCTAGCGGTTGCTTGTGATAACTGAACTTCACCCTCAGCGCCTTGGACTTCAGGTAATTTGTCAAGTAGCTGACCTAGCTCCGAACGGAACTGGCTGATATTGGCGCCAATAATAGTGAATAGAGGGCGCACCGATCCCCCCGCTTGGTCCATAAGTGCCTGCATTAAATGGGCGGGTTCGATAAATTGATGATCTCGGCCTAACGCTAAAGACTGTGCATCAGCAATGGCCATTTGAAATTTAGTAGTGAATTTATCGTGTCTCATACTTACTTCCTGAGTTAACTTTCTCTTAAAGTAAATATGGGTACTTTTTCGACACTTTCAAGTGATACAGATCAAGTTCGCCAGATTAAAGAGGCCATTCGGGCAGGCTCTTGCGCTCGTCGCCAAGAATACCAAGTCGCAGCGTCATTAAAGCTACACCAACCACTTAAAGTGACATCTTGAACGCCAACGTTAAGCAGGCGCTGTTTGGCAATGCCTGCTAAGTCCGCAAGCCATTTACCCTCGCCGTCGTCCGCAAAATAAGCCGCGCAGCTGGCATCGCCGTTTAACAATGCTGTGCGCACCTCATCACCCACTTGAAACGCAGATTGACTGATAGCGGGTCCAATCCATACACGTACATTTGCAGGATTAACTGCCATCGCTTCTAAAGTATTCTCTACAACACCATGAGCTAAGCCGCGCCAACCCGCATGAACTGCAGCAATTTTTTGGCCGTCACCTGTACACATTAGTAAGGGAAGACAGTCTGCGGTAAGTACTGCGCAAATACTTGCTTTCGCCGACCACACCGCATCACTCGGTTGCGTGAGCTCATCAAGCTGAGACACATTGGTGGTGTGCTGCTGTTGAAGCCAGCGCACGTAAAAAGGCACGTTGAGTTGTCGACGAAGTTGCTCCCGACGCCTTATTACCGCAGCGGGGTCATCCCCTACATGCGCGGCGAGGTTACCCATGGCACGTGTGGTAACCGCCGCCGAAACACCTGAAGGTAAATCCCAATCAGGGGTGAGAATGCGCTTCAAGGTCATCTTTCATACTTTGAATCAAAGCGACGAAGTCATCAGGACGTGGGGCTTCAAAACTCATCCACTCACCTGTTATTGGGTGATGCAGTGAAAGCTTTGCGGCGTGCAAGGCCTGTCGATTAAATCCACGTAGAGAAGATAAAAACTCATCACTCGCTTGCTTGGGTGGGCGTGGGCGCCCGCCGTAAGTCAAATCCCCCACTAAAGGATGACGGATGTGCGACATATGAACACGAATTTGGTGTGTTCTACCACTTTCTAAACGTAAGCGTAGTAACGTATGAGCACGAAAGCGTTCCATAACCCGATAATGAGTGACGGCGGGCTTACCCGAACTAACAACAGCCATATGCGTTCGTTTTGTCGGGTGGCGACCGATGGGTTCGTCAACCATACCGCCCGCTGTCATCACACCATTACACACGGCCTCATATTCACGAGTAATCTCGCGTTTCTGCATCATATCGACCAGCTGGGTCTGTGCTGGGATGTTACGAGCAACCACCATCAAACCTGTGGTGTCCTTATCCAACCGATGGATAATGCCTGCTCGAGGAACATGGTCAATATCAGGATCGTAGTGCAACAAACCATTTAGCAGAGTGCCATCAGGTGCACCTGCACCTGGATGAACCACCAAACCTGCCGGTTTATTGATGATTAAAATGTCATCATCTTCATAAACAATATCGAGCTCGATAGGCTGCGCTTGATAACGCTCCTCGCGCTCAAGCTCAGCATCGATAGCAACCAGCGCGCCAAGCTCGAGTTTCTCACGCGGCTTTTCAATGACCTGTGCATCGACAGAGACTTTGCCCTCTGTAATCCACTTTTTCATGCGTGAACGTGAATAATCTGGGAACAACTCAGCCAATATCTGGTCTAAACGCTTCCCCGCGAGGGATTCAGGCACGATGGCCTCTAGTTGAATAGTTTCATTCATAAATTTTTTTCGACTGTCAAAGAGTATTGTGCTGGGTTAGAATGCGGATCATGTATTAATTATGATAGTGTAACTTGTTACACTGAACTTTGCACAGGCAAAACACCGCTTATCTAAGTGACTGACTCTAAAAAACCTGAGGTGTTATGAAACGTCGTATCCTAATTTTAACTGCCGCAGTCGGATTAAGTCTGGCAGGATGCTCGTCAACTGATGAGGAGCAAAGCGAGCTCAAGTACACGCAAGTCGAGCTGATGTACCAATCAGCGCAAGAGCAAATGTCCTTAGGGAACTTTACCCAAGCGCAAGAAGAGCTTTCGCAAATTAATTCGCGTTATCCGTTTGGTCCATTTGCCCATCAGGTTCAACTTGATCTGATTTATCTCAATTACAAACTCGATAATACTGACAAGGCATTGGCAGCCATCGACCGCTTCATCAGCTTGAACCCAAATCATAAAGATGTGGACTATGCGCTGTATATGCGTGGATTAACGAATCAACGTGCTGAGTACAATGCGATTCACGAGTTTGCTGGAGTTGATCGCTCTGACCGCGATTCAACCATGGCGAAAGAAGCATTCAAAGACTTTGCCGAACTGTTGCGTAAGTACCCAGATAGTAAATACGCGGCTGATGCGAAAAAACGCATGATATCAATCAAGAGTCGTTTGGCGAAAAAAGAACTCGCAGTGGCTGAATATTATATGAAACGCCAAGCGTACCTTGCTGCCGCAAACCGCGGACGTTACGTTGTGGAAAACTTTGAGAGTACACCTGAAGTAGAAAATGCGTTAGCCATTATGGTCGAATGCTATGACCAGCTTGAATTAGAAGAACTCAAACAAGATGCACTTATGGTGCTAAGAAGTAACTTTCCTAATAACGAGCTTGTCAGTAATTAAAAAGTTGCGAGCAGGTTAAACCGCCTGCTCGTTTTCTTCTCCGGTACGAATACGGATAACCCGCTCGATATCGGAAATAAAGATCTTCCCATCACCGATCTTACCTGTTTGTGCCGTCTCCATAATGGCTTCGATACACCGCTCAACTTCAGTATCAGCAACCACGACTTCCAGTTTTACTTTAGGTAAAAAGTCCACCATGTACTCAGCACCACGATAAAGCTCCGTGTGCCCCTTCTGGCGTCCAAAGCCCTTTACTTCGGATACCGTCATACCTGCAATTCCAACTTCAGATAATGCTTCTCGCACGTCATCAAGTTTAAATGGTTTTATAATTGCTTCGACCTTTTTCATGGTCACTCCAATTTAGTTTTGGCGTTCTAATTCGTAGCGGTAATGACTGGTTATTGGATACCGTCTATCACGCCCAAAATTACGCGCTGTGATTTTTGGCCCTACAGCCGCTTGGCGACGCTTATATTCATTGATATCAACGAGCTTGAGGGCTCTACGTACATCGCTTTCCTCGAATCCCGCGGCAATAATATCAGTGGGCGACCAGTCCTGTTCTACGTACAGCGAAAGGATGCGGTCAAGATCACTATAATCGGGCAATGAGTCGCTGTCGACCTGATCTGGAGCTAGCTCTGCTGAAGGTGGGCGCTCAATAACACGCTCGGGAATGCAGGCAGACCGCGTATTTCTGTACGCAGAAAGTTGATAAACTAAGGTTTTTGGTACATCTTTGATCGGTGCAAAACCACCACACATGTCGCCATAAAGTGTTGCATAACCTACAGCCACCTCGCTTTTATTACCTGTCGTCAACACTAACGCACCGGTTTTGTTCGATAACGCCATCAACAGTACACCGCGGCATCGCGACTGCAGGTTTTCTTCGGTGGTATCTGTCGCCATGCCATCAAAAAATGGAGTTAATTGCCCCATAAACGCATCAAACATAGGCTCAATAGGTACCACATCGTATTTAACACCCAGTGTTTTAGCCTGTTGCTCGGCATCTTCTAAACTCATATTAGAAGTGTATTTAAATGGCATCATTACAGCTTGCACACGGTCAGCACCCAAAGCATCTGTCGCAATCGCAAGCGTTAACGCTGAATCGATTCCACCCGATAGGCCTAACAACACCTTTTTAAAGCCATTTTTATTAACGTAGTCGCGCACCGACAACACTAATGCGTCATATACGTGCGCCAAACGTAGTTCACTATCTTCACCGGCGTGAGGAGGGAATGCTTCACAACTGAGCGTATCTTTATTCAGTTTTAGCGTCGCCAACGTGCTCTCACAGTGAGGCAGCTCAGCTACTAGCTTGCCTTCCTTATCCATCACCATGGAGTGGCCGTCAAAGATCAGCTCGTCTTGACCACCACAATTATTTAAATACGCAATCGGAAAGCCGTGTTCGGCGACACGTTGCCTTAACACCGATAGCCGCTGGTCATGTTTATCTATTTCATAGGGGGACGCGTTTACCGATAGTACCAAGTCCAGTTGGTCGCCCGCCAAACGACTTAACGGTTGGGGGTGCCATAAATCTTCACAGATCATTAGTCCAATGCGATAGCCTTGCCATTCAAAGACTTGCCCTTCATCTCCCGGAACAAAGTAACGCTGCTCATCAAAAACTCCGGTATTCGGTAACCGCTGCTTTTTGTAGCGCAACAAGCATTCGCCGCGGTGCAACACCGAGACGACATTAAACAGCTGCTCGCCGACCTTACTTGGATGACCAACAATCACAACACAATCTGATGCCGCAGCACTAATCTGCTCAACCGCGTTATCAACAGTCTCCTGATGATCCGCTCGAAGTAGCAAGTCTTCTGGTGGATAGCCTGTAATAGCCAGCTCAGGAAACACGATGATATCGTGCTTATGGCTTTGCTCAGCAACGGTTTTAAGTATCAGACTGGTGTTGCTATGAAGCGCACCGACAGTAAAATCTAATTGTGCCATGCACAATGACAGCTCAGACATAGTGTTTGATCCAGCGTTACAGTACCAAAAATACAGGGGGCGAATAGTATAGCAGCGGCGGTTTTTTGGCAAATAACCGGCCGATCAGTGGCGCAAATCCTCGGGAATCGGCCCGTCGGTATTCGGCTTTTTCGGCCGCTTCGCCTGACCTTGCTTAAACATCTTAAGCTGATAAACGTATGCCAAGACTTGCGCAACAGCGACAAATAAACCGCGTGGAATTTCGGCTTCAAGTTCAGTGGTATGATAAATCGAACGAGCGAGTGCAGGTGAAGCGACGAGAGGCACATCATATTCCAATGCGATTTCGCGTATTTTAGCCGCCGTTTCATCCGTACCCTTAGCCAAAAGAATCGGTGCTTGGCTACCATTTTCCTCGTATTTAATCGCTACGGCAAAATGTGTCGGGTTAGTAACGACAACATCGGCTTTCGGTACTTCCTGCATCATCCTGCGATTTGCCATTTCCATTTGTAGGCGACGAATTCGACCCTTAACCTCTGGACTCCCCTCTGAATCCTTATGCTCATCTTTCACTTCTTGTTTAGTCATACGTAGGTCTTTGTTGTGTTTCCACAACTGAAACGGCGCATCAATCACCACGATCAGAAACATTGAGCAGCAAATTAATAAGAACATCCACATCAAGATATCAAGGGCGTTCTCTATCATATTTGGCATTTGCCCCATAGATATTTGTAAGATATTTTCAAACTGCCAACTCAGAAGCAAAAAGGCACTTACCGCGACCACAGCAAATTTCGCAATGCCCTTCACCAATTCAATGAGCGCTTGGGTACCGAACATCCGCTTAAAGCCGTTCAATGGATTCATCCGCGAGAACTTAGGTGCCATCGCTTTCCAAGAAAAGTTGATACCACCTAACCAACTATTACCTAAAAAGGTGAAAACGGTAATGAATGCGAAGATAATGATTACAGGCCAGATTATATGCTCAAACCCTATCGCGAGGGCCTTATAGATTTGTGTAGTGTCAAATGCTTGTCGTCTTTCCAGGGTAAACATATCTCTGAATAGACTACGCGCCCCCGAATACAATGACTCGCCAAACCAAAAGAACGCAACCGCCGCGCTAACCAGCACAAATGCCGTACCCATCTCTTTTGATCGGGCAACTTGCCCCTTTTCTCGGGCCTCTCGTTTTCGTTTCTCTGTGGGTTCCTCTGTGCGTTCTTGATCTGTCTCAGCCATCCATTACCTCAGCACTGACTACCAATCACGTTACACATAACACCAATGGCTTCCTGCCACTGATTCTCGAAATGAAAAATGAAGCCGCCCATCGTCAACCACAGTACGATCAAACCACTCACCATAGTGATAGGAAAGCCGATAGCGAAAATATTCAATTGGGGCGCAGCCCGCGTCATGATACCAAACGACAAGTTAATAAGAAGTAGTGCAATAATACCTGATAACATCGCTGTGAGTGCCGCGGAGAACATAGCACTGCCCCAGTCGGCAATCATTCTGAAAGCGTCGGCATCTAAGCCGGTCATCGCCACAGGCACAGAGTCAAAGCTGGCGACAACCATTTGAATCATCAACAAATGCCCATCTAAGGCTAGAAAGATCAGACTCGCTAACATTAAGAAAAACTGTGCGATCACGGGGACCTGCTGGCCGT
Organism: Idiomarina sp. UBA3162; assembly: GCF_002364475.1. NCBI lineage: Bacteria > Pseudomonadati > Pseudomonadota > Gammaproteobacteria > Alteromonadales > Idiomarinaceae > Idiomarina > Idiomarina sp. UBA3162. The sequence continues at coordinate 26,115 of NZ_DEYI01000077.1, read as the reverse complement.
TGGTCGGGTCCACCATGGAAGCGAAACCCAAACCAATCTGCATTGCGATAATTTGTCCACCCAGCACAAATGTTTGCAAAAATAGCAATGACAATAGCCCCAGAGCTACGCCAATCACAATTTGTTGAGCAGTGACCACCATACCGCCCACCGAAAACATCTCAACGCCGGGATTGACTTCAGGTAACGCTGGGGAGATGGCGAATACGATAGCGATCGACAGTAATACCTTAATACGCGCATTCACCAATGTACCTGAGAATAAGGCCATGCTCATGATCATTGATGAAACCCGGGTGAGCGGCCACAAGTGTTGTTGCAACCACTCCATCAACACCTGAGTCACGAGATCCATCTTAGCCAACCACTTGCGGTATACGGTTATACATTTCGATCGTAAAATCCATCAACAACCCCACGATAAAATGACCGCCCAGACCAATAACCGCTAATGTCACCAAAAGTCGTGGCAAAAAGCTTAAGGTTTGTTCATTGATGGAGGTCGCCGCCTGAAATACCGCAACGAGTAAACCCACCAGCAAACTCGGCACGATAATAAAAGCCACGATAATAACAATGACCTTTAATGCCTCTTGAAACACATCGAGAAATACTTCAGGGGACATTTTGCCTCCTAGACACCAAAACTGCCCGCAAGCGTGCTCATAGTTAAGTTCCAACCGTCGACTAAAACAAACAACATTAGTTTGAACGGCAGCGATACAATCATGGGTGACAACATCATCATACCCATGGCCATCAATACACTCGCGACCACCAAATCGATAATCAAAAACGGAATGAACAGCATGAACCCAATTTGGAACGCGGTTTTGAGTTCCGACGTAATAAACGAGGGAATCAATATCGACATAGGCGTATCTTGTGGGCTTTGAATATCTGTTTCACCAGCGATGTCAGCAAAAGTTTGAATGTCCGTGACTCGTGTTTGTGCCAACATAAATGCTTTCAGCGGTGCTGTCGCACGATCCACCGCTTCCATCGACGTCACTTCTTCATTTAAATAAGGTTGCAGGGCTTTATCGTTGATCTCATTAAGCACGGGGCTCATGATAAAGAAAGTGAGAAATAGCGTGATACCTATGAGTACTTGGTTTGACGGAGACTGTTGCAGACCAATCGCTTGTCGTAATATCGCGAGTACCACAATAATGCGAGTAAACGATGTCATCATGATAACCATCGCCGGAATAAACGTCAGCGCCGTCATGATGGCTAGAATTTGCAGCGTAACCGAATATTCCTCGCTGCCATCGGGGTTGGTTTTTACAGTAACCGCTGAGATATCTTGCATCGCGTGAGCGATATCGGGAATAGCCAGCGCAAGCAAGGCTAAACATCCCAAGAGAAGCTTTATTTTCATTGTTTTTCTTCTCCCAATACAAAGTCGTCGGGGAGTTCTTTTAAACACTCTACCCGCTCAGGTGTGATACCCAATAGAAACTTTTTATCGCCAATTTGCACCACACTAATGCGCTCTTTAGGACCTAAAGAAAGGGTCCCCATGAGCTTCATTCCTTTAGTTCCCTGAAACTTCACGTTGAAGCGCTTTAATACAGCGGCGAGTCCGATAATGACAACAATGACCGCAATCAACGCAACCAACATTGAGGCAATATCTTTACCTCCAATCGGTGAGGTCGCTTGTTCTACTTGGGCAACCGCAGGGCTGACCCAAAGACTAGCGAAGCTTACGAATGCGCTCGATTTGACTGATAACATCGGTGAGTCGAATCCCAAATTTATCGTTAACTACAACAACCTCGCCATGAGCGATCAAGGTTCCATTGACCAATACATCCAGCGGCTCACCCGCCACACGTTCGAGCTCCACCACCGAACCTTGGTTCAACTGCAGTAAATTTCGGATACTAATTTGGCTTCGCCCTACCTCCATGGAAATAGTGACAGGTATATCCAAAATCGCATCTAACTTACGCTTATCATCGTCGTCTAAATTTTCAGCGCTTAACTCTTCGAGCTCAGCGGTACGAACAGCTTCTTCATCGGCATTCGTACTTTCCTCGCCATCGCCGTCTTCAGAAGCTGCTTGTTCAGCCATAGCCGCTTCCCAATCATCCATTTCGTTGTCTTTATTACTCATTGCTATTCCTCAACTCAGTCAAATACTGAATGCTATAAATCGATATCTTCTTCAAGCTGACGCAATTCTGCGTCCCCGCCTATCCGGCGTCCACCTCGAGTCAACATATGGATGTCAGACTTAACGGTCTCTGGGCGCCTAATTTTGTCTGATATTTTCAGCGCAATATTGTCGCGCGATCGACCCATTTTGGCGTGGAAGGTTGGCAGATCCTCGATGAACACCGTCAAGTTATCCGGCACTTCAAGCGGGATAATGTCACCTTCAGCGAAGTCCATCACTTCTCGCAGCGTTACATCAACATCCGCTAACTTAGCCACCATTTCCACCGGCACATCCATAATCTCATCACGCAGCGCCTTGCTCCAACGCATGTCGGTATCTTCTTTGTCCGACTGAACGCCTGCATCCAGCAACTCACGAATAGGTTCGAGCATGGAGTACGGTAAAGCAATGTGGAAATCGCCACCGCCACCATCAAGCTCAATATGGAATGAACTAATAACAATCACTTCGGTGGGAGAGACGATGTTGGCCATCGCCGGGTTGACTTCCGAGTCGAGGTACTCGAAACCGACATCCATCACCGGCGCCCACGCTTCTTTATAATCTTCAAAAATGAGTTTCAACAACATTTGAATAATGCGTCGTTCAGTCGGGGTAAACTCGCGGCCCTCAATTTTTGCATGATACCGACCATCGCCGCCAAAAAAATTATCCACCAAAATGAAAACTAAACGTGCTTCCATAGTGATCAACGCGGTACCTTTAAGAGGACGAAAACGCACCATGTTCAAGCTCGTAGGCACGAACAAGGTATGCACGTACTCACCAAACTTAAGCATCTGCACGCCGTTTATCGAGACTTCAGCGGTGCGCCGCATCATATTAAATAGACTCACACGCATGTGTCTGGCAAATCGTTCGTTGACGATTTCCAGTGTTGGCATGCGACCACGAACAATTCGATCTTGCGATGAAAAGTCATAATCTAATGCTTCTGATGCGGCATTCGAGGATTCAACATCTTCCTCTTCGACGTCATCAACTCCATGCAGGAGCGCATCAATCTCGTCTTGTGATAGTAAATCGCTCAAAACACTGCTCGCTCTTTTATTGCATGACCAGACCGGTAAATAACACTTTCTCGACCAAGCCCTGTCCTGTGACACTTTCAAGCGCTGAACGCACTTGTTGTAAGGCAAGCTCTCGAATACGTTGCTTACCCTCAGCTGTTCTTAACTCATCGGCGGTAGAAGAACTAAAAACTTCGTGCAAGGTTCCCTCAATAAGCGGAATGTGCCGCTTAGTCAGCTCTTCACTTTGTTCGCCGCGAACCATTAATTGCACACTAATCTGCACCGTGCGTTCACGCGCATCACCGGGCACGATAAAAACAAAGGGGCGTGGCATGCCGACATAAAGCGCGTTGCCGACTTGCGCCGTCTCTTCAGCGCTCTGTGAGGCCGGCGCTTCGGCCGTGCTCGCTTGTGGCGTACTTGCAGGCTGATCATCGCCCAGCATCAACCAAACGACGACAACGACGATAATTACAAGCACCGCGCCAGCACCACCCATAATGAGCCATTTTTTCTTGCCAGAAGTGGTTTGCTCCTGATCTTCTACTTGATTATCTTCTTCCGCCATGAGGCCACCTTGAATGAGCCATTAATCAATAACGAGCACTATATATCGAAATAGGGCTAGGTTTCATCCCTTACACATAGAAATCGAGTCGACCTTGCGCAAGAAAATCGTCGACGGTTGCCTCCATTTGCGTTACTGAGTCATCAGCTGTACCGCTTCCTCCCTGAGCTGTTCTGCTACTAGCGCCGTCGCCACGTTCGCCTTGCTGCTCGCTGACACTACTTTCTGCCAGGTTCAAACCTTGTTGCTCAAGCATTTCTCGAAGCCGAGGCATGGTTTGGTCGATCGCATCACGTGCTTGGGTAGACTGAACTTGGAATTGCACCGTGGTCTGATCGCCTTGAGTATGAATTCTCACGTGCATCGATCCCAACTCGGGCGGGTCAAGGCGAATATCAGCGCGCTGAATATTCTTCGACACCATCATTTGAATTCGCTCTTGCATCTTTTGCGCCGCGTCTTGCTGCTGCAGATCGAGCGGTTTATCGATCGCACTTTGTGCTTGCGCTACTGACATCCCATCAATTTTGGTGAGCGTCTGCTGAGTTTGTGTTACCGCACTTACATGGTTTGGCGACTGCTGTGTTTGGTGCGTAGAAGCGGTGTTGTCCGCGACGTTAGATGATTGGCCTAACGTCGCGGAGATATGACTCTCGCTAGCTCGCGGATTGCTATTCCCATTGTCCGTAGTGGCTTTCAGTTCTTCCTTTACCATCTTAGCAATCGTGCTTTGATCTGCCGACGGCTTGGTATCTTCATTCTTACCCTGTTGCGGCTTACTCGTGTCGACATCGCTCGCACTTAAACTTGGCGATCCGACGGTTGGCGACTTCGCGTCACCCGAACTACGTTCGCTTACCGCTTTTTGAGCTTGAAATGTAGGCGCAGCGACGGCTACAAGACTGACTTTATTGTCAGTTTGTCTTAGATTCGATTGATATTTTTCAACCCAGGCAACCATTGCCTGGCGCTGACTTGCGTCAAACGGCTTATTATCAGTTAATAATGCTTTTACGTGAGCCATTCCCTCATCAAGCGAGGCGTCAGGATGGGTCTGGCGAAACTGGTTAAGTTGTTCACGCAACCAAGCGCGCTGCTGCGCATCTAACTTAGGCAAATCGAGTTCGCTAACTGCCTCAGGCGCTTTTTGCTGGTTCGATAACACCTGCTCTACTTCGGTCCACTGCTCAGCGATTTGTGGTTTAATGACTTCACTTTCAAAACTGTTGAGCTGTGCCAGTAAGTCGTCACTCGCTTTATCAAGCTGTGAAATAGGGAGACTCCCGCGTTGTTCAGCGTCGGCAATCAATTGCCGCATTGAGCCGACTTGCTCAACCAAGCTATCCAGTGCTTGCTGTTGCTCTAACGTCAACTCGCTGTCAGCCGATTGGTTTTGCGCTAATTCAGCATCGAGTTTTTCCAGCCATTGCGCCATTTCATCAAGCATCGCCTTGTGTTCTGCATCAAGTTCGACACTACCTTCGGCTTCGTCGCCAATCGCTTCATCACTCGTCAGCAGTTCGCGCATGCCCTCGATCGAGTCAATCCACTGACCGGTCTCAGATGCCTTTTTAGGTCTGTCTGCAAGCTGTTCGCTGAGTGTTGATTGGGGTAACTCATTAGTTTGTTCGGGACGGTCAAACCGTTTCTGCGCGCCATCAACTGAGATCGATTGACGGGCAAACAATTGCCGCTGGGACTGCTCCTGTTGCGGTGATTGCATTAACGCTGCGAACTCACGGCCATTCGTTTCGATCATTTCAACGTCGCTAAAACTACCTGCGGTGTCATTCTTTACTGGCGAGCCTTGTGCATTTGCGGCTACTTGCATGATGTTGGGCATAGTGTGTCACCTATTCGGCAGAGCATAGTAATTTGACGCTTCTGCTACTTTGATTCGATTACACTAATCAAAGCAATATTTATACCAACCTTGAACGTTTTCCTCGTATAAAGCGCTGAGTCGAAAAGTCATCCAAATTCTTTTGCTCTTTTCGAGCACGGGTGCGCTCGGCTGCGCGCTTTTTATTCTCAATCAATAGTTCAATCGATTCAGCTTTACGGCGTTGCGCCAGCCATTGCTGTTTACGTTGTTCGACTACTTGATTTAGCTGCTGAATCATTTGATGCAGTTGTTCAACCCCTTCATCGAGCTTGCCGACAAAGGCATGATACTGACCAAACTGAATCGACTGAATTCCGCCCGTCCCGCGGGCATGCAATTGATTGAGGTAATCTAAGCGATATTGCACCAAGCCATCGAGCCGCTGTTGTTCACTAAGTAACTGTTGCTTAGCTTGACCAAAATGCTGCGCTAACTTATCAGTGCGCTGCTGCTCCAACTCTAATAGCATTTCTAATTGCGAAAGCTCGGCCATTACGTAAACTCCTAGCGGTTAATAAACGCGCGTTGGGTGAGTTGTTGCAACTTCACTAAGCTTTCATCGTAGCTAATGACCTCATTCATTCTTTGTGTCAAAAAGTTCTCTACTTGCGGCTGCATTGCAATAGCTTCATCTATTTTGGAGTCGGAGCCTTTGTTGTAGGCACCTATCGATATCAAGTCACGATTTCTACGATAGGATGAATACCATTGTCGGACCTTCGTTGCGCGCTGTAGATGTTCCTCAGAAACCACTTGTGGCATGACACGGCTAATCGAAGCTTCAATATCAATAGCGGGATAATGCCCAGAGTCCGCCAATTCACGATTGAGAACAATATGGCCATCAAGGATCGCACGTGCTGAGTCAGCAATGGGATCTTGCAAATCGTCGCCTTCTGTCAGTACTGTATAAAACGCAGTAATAGAACCTTGCGTACCACCACCGTTACCGGCACGCTCAACAAGCGCGGGTAAGCGTGCAAATACCGAGGGGGGATAACCTTTCGTAGCGGGCGGCTCGCCGACTGCCAGCGCGATCTCTCGTTGTGCCATTGCATAGCGAGTCAGCGAATCCATCAACAACAATACGTTAAGCCCCTGATCGCGAAAATACTCAGCAACTTTAGCTGCTGTTTCACAACCGCGTAAGCGTAATAAGGGCGATTGATCGGCTGGAGACGCGACTACCACGGCCTTCTGTAGACCTTCTTCCCCCAGAATCTCATCAATAAATTCTTTAACCTCACGACCCCGTTCACCTATGAGCCCGACGACGATGACGTCGGCGTTGGTTCCTTTGGTCATCATACCTAATAACACACTTTTACCGACGCCACTGCCAGCAAATAATCCCATACGTTGACCTTGACCCACCGTAATGCAGGCGTTAATGGCATTAACCCCTACATCCAGAGGTGACTTAACGGGGCGGCGATTCAACGGGTTTATTGGTAGGCTACGATACGCTTTGTGATTATCAGTTAATACAGGTCCCTTGCCATCAAGCGGATGACCGCGCGCATCGATTACCCGTCCGAGTAACTCCAGTCCAAGTGGTAACTGTTCAGTGCGCGTCAAGGGTTTGACTTTAGCGCCGGGGACAACACCATGAGAATCATCCATCGGCATCAGATAACTGGTTTGTCCTTCAAAGCCAACCACCTCCGCTTCTATCTCACCATGCGCTGACTCAACGGCACAAGTCGCCCCAATCGGGGCACGCACACCAACCGCCTCAAACATCAAGCCGACAACCCGCGTTAAGTAGCCAGACACCAATACGGGGGCCGGTCTAACACGCTTATTTAAGGTAGTGAAGTATTCCGTCAGCACCTCGCTCATGACGATCCCTGCAACTTTTCAAAAATCAGGTCAATACGGCTCGATAACGAGTAGTCAACGCTCGAACTCTCGGTCGTCACACGACACCCGCCGCGTTCGAGCAGTTCATCTTTACTTAGCAGCCAACCTTTTTCTTTCAGATGCTCTTCACCTAGACTGACTTGAATAAGCTCAAGATCCTCTGGGTTTAAGTGGATGATGACGCGCTGATCAGTGACAGGCAGTACCTCTAACGCTTGCTGAAATGCTTTCTTAATAAT
>NZ_DEYI01000077.1:0-17949 GCF_002364475.1 Idiomarina sp. UBA3162 | reverse complement strand
TGACGCAAGGTTTCCGTCAATTGCTGCGTGGGTTGCGCTAGACCATTAATCACATGCGCTAAACGCTGTTCAGCTTCAGCCATCTTTGCTTTACCATCGGCCAAACCTTGCTCAAAACCAGACTGAAAGCCTTTCTCACGACCTTGTTCTAAACCCGCGTGTTCGCCTTGCTCGACACCTTCTTGATAGCCTTGTTCAAAACCAGCTTTGAAACCTTCTTCTCGCGCTGCTTCACGTATCTCTTCTAACTGCTGTGCTGTCAGCGGTTCAGGCTCTTGTTCTTCAGCTTCTTGTTCAGGTGGCTCGTAGTGCCACTTTCTTGGCTTGTTCAGCGCGTTACGTTGCTCACCCGTTTTCGCTTCATCCGTGGTGATATCAGGTAAATCCCAAGTTTTCATAGAATGCCGCTCGCTCATGACTGCAGGTTCCTATCCATCTCGTTATAAGAACTCGTCGCCACCACCGCCGCCGAGCATAATCTCACCAGCGTCCGCTAAGCGACGTGCTACGGCAAGGATATCTTTCTGTGCTGCTTCTACATCGCTAATACGAACAGGTCCCATCGCTTCGAGGTCATCACGCAGCATATCGCCCGCACGTTTCGACATATTCTTAAATACTTTCTCTTTAACCGTATCGTCAGCACCTTTAAGCGCTTTCTGCAAGGTGTCACCCTCAACTTCACGCAACAAGGTCTGGATACCACGGTCGTCGACATCGACCAAGTTTTCGAACACAAACATCAGATCCTGAATCTGCTGGCTCATCTCTTCGTCTTGCTCTCGGATGGCGTCCATCAGCTGTCCTTCGATATTGGTATCGAGGTAGTTCATGATATCGGCTGCGGCCTTTAAGCCGCCCATTTTCGCAGCCTGTGCACCCGCTTGACCAGCAAACTGTTTCTCCATGATTTCGTTCAATTCTTGTAATGCCGCAGGTTGGACTTCTTCCAGGTTGGCAATCCGCATCATTAGATCTAAACGCACTTTTTCTGGGAACTGCGCCATAATCTCAGCGCTCTGCTCAGCATCCAAGTACGACAAGACAATGGTCTGTATCTGCGGGTGCTCATTACGAATAATAGTCGCAACCTGTTTCGAGTCCATCCACTTAAGTGAATCCAACCCTTTCGCGCCACCACCCATAACGATCTGCTCGATCAGGTTGCCCGCTTTATCTTCACCTAAAGCGGATGTCAGTGCTTTGCGCACAAACTCTTCGCTCTTGAAGCCAATATTGGTGAATTTCTGGATCTCTTCTAAGAACAGATTGTGAACGGCATTTACTTTGTCTTGGTTAAAATCTTCAAGACTCGCCATCGCCGTGCCGACTTTCTGTACTTGCTTGGGCTCCAGGTGCTTGAGTATCTGAGCGGCGTCTTCTTCAGAGAGGCTCAGCAGCAAAATAGCAGCCTTTTCGACGCCCTCGAGTTGAGTGACGTCAAAATCTTGTTCACTGCGCTTGGTGCGAATATCTGTATTAGGCATCTTCGTTTAACCACGCTTTAACCACTTGAGAAGATAGCTCAGGCTCATTAGCAACCAATGCACGAACAGCCTTTAGCAAGTCTTCATCTTTATGTAAGTCCGGAAGTTGCAAACTTCCATCGGGTCCGAATCCGACCGAACTCTCATCAAACTGAGATGATAGTAAGTCAATGGTCTCGTCACCCATCATCTCGTCATCTTCGAGCATCGAATGCGCATCATCTTCCAGTTCTTGAGTCGGATTAATCAGTTTCTTCAGCATTGGCCGTACCACAGCCAGTATCAGCACCAAAATAACCAGTCCACCCATCACTAAGCGCGCAGCACGCCAGAACCAAGGCTGGTCCCAAATCGCGGTCTCTCCCGCACCCAAATCAGGTAGTTGAGCAAATGGTACAGAAACTACCTCAATCGTATCACCTCGGCTAAGGTCAAAGCCAATACCACCTTGTAAAAGGCGACGAATATTTGCTAATTGCTCAGGTGATGCAGGCGTCGGGACTTGTTCACCCTCTGCATTAGTGGTGGTCGGCTGATTCACGGCGACGGAAACGCTCAGCCGTTCAATTGTGCCGGTCTGGCTACGGGTATAACTGACCGTATTGTCGAGCTCGTAATTACGCGTTGCCTCACGGTGCATCGAGCCACTCGCGTCGCGTTGATTGGCACCACCACCGGCTTCTTCAGGAATATCGGACTCTAGTGGCGGTTGATTACTGAGTGCTCCAGGGATGCCACCTATCGCTGAGCCTGCACTGCGATTCTCAACGGTCATTTCGCTACGAATCGCGGGCATGTCGGGGTTGTACAAGCGTTGTGTCTTTTCTGACTGGGTAAAGTCCATGGTGACATCAACTTGTGCTGTGTAATTATCGTAGCCTAAGACAGGTATCAAAATACTATCGATTTTATTGAGGTATTCTTCCTCACGTTTGCGCTCAAGCTGATACTCACGGCTATTTGTCGCCGCCAACGCGCTCTGTGACCCCGAGTTCAACAAACGTCCATTTTGATCGGTGACCGTAACCTGAGAGGTTTCTAAGCTGGTCACTGATGAAGCGACCATATCAACGATCGAGGCGATCTCTTCCTCACTCAGCGACTGGTTGCCTTTAACATTAAGCATGACCGACGCTTTGGGTTGCTTTTCTCGGCGTGCGAATACGTTCTCTTTTGGTACAGCAAGTAATACACGAGCAGCCGAAACCGCACGCATTTCTTCTATTGCACGGGCTAACTGTATTTCACGAGAGTGAATCAAACGTTCACGTTCTAAGCGTTGACTGACACCAAAGCCGGGCTCACTCATCAGTATATCTGAACCGTTATTCTCCGACTGGCCATAATCAACGCCTGCACGCGTTAGCTGTAATTTGATCGCGTCGTATCGTTCTTCGGGAACTGACACCACATTACCGTCGACTTTATATTCAATATTGTTTGCGTCGAGATAATCTAAAGTACCAACGAGCTGTTCTGTTTCCATCTTAGCTAAAGGACGGAAAGTCGATTCTTGAGCCCAGAGCATGATAAAGATTGCGATAGCGACACAAATCGCAAGCGCCAAAATTACGACGACCTGGCGTAGCATGTCGAAATTAGCTAGCTTCTCGACCAGCGTTTGCTTTTCGCCACCCTGATCACTTGTCTCTGCCGAGTTGCCACCCGCGCCTTCAGTTACCATCAAATCTGTTGATTCAGCCACAGCTCATTCTCCAACTAATACGGTTATACCGGCATTGACATGATTTCTTTGTACGCTTCTACCATTTTGTTGCGTACCTGCACCGTCGCCTCGAAAGCAATACTGGCTTTTTGACTCGCGATCATGGTCTGCTCAAGCGTGACGCTAGGGTCACCAAGCTCCATTCGGGTTTTTAAATCACCTGAGGTTTGCTGTAGCTCATTAACATTGTCTACAGCCATTTTAAGTAGATTAGAAAAGTCAGCGTTTGCCGAATTCTCGACCTTTAACGCATTGTTGTTTTGCGCTTGGTCTAGGTTGGCAGATTGCGTTGTGAGTTCGCGCCATTGTTGATAGGCCGCGTTGGCATCTACTTTCATCTTTTTCTCCGTCAAAAAACTTACGGCGTAACGTGTTACTTAGGATGATGCAAGTAGAGTGCCAACTTTAGATTGGCGCAGAATTGATTATAGACTCAGTCCGTTATCTCGTATTTTTGCAAGTTTATAACGTAGCGTACGAGGCGAAATACCCAGTTCTTCCGCCACTGGTTTACGTTTTCCATCATGGCGCTCAAGTGACTGCTTAATAATACGGTACTCCTGCATAAACAGTGACTCGCCCAAGTCCTCGCTCTGTTCCATGCTATCGGGTACCACTACATGCTCTTTGGGCTGAGAAGCAATGATCTCAGCATTTTGAGATACTTGTTCCGGAAGCACCTGAGCGCCTGGCACCACATCCAACATTAAATCAGCGGGGTTAATCATCCCATTTTGATGAAGTACCAGTGCACGCTGAATAACATTTTCTAGTTCACGGATATTTCCTGGCCAACTATGAATACGTAACTGTTGGCGCGCCGCGTCCGATAAACTCACCGGCTCTCTAATGCCCAACCGCTGTCTGTGTCGCGCAATCAATGACTCTGCGATAGGCTCAATATCGTCGGGCCGCTCAGCCAGGGGCAGCCACTTCAGTGGAAAGACATTCAACCGATACATTAAGTCCTCACGAAATGTCCCTTCCGCTACGGCTGCTTGAATATCTCGATTGGACGTGGCAATAATTCTCACATCCAATCGAACCGCTTTGCGCGCCCCAAGCCGCTCCACTTGGCGCTCCTGAATAACTCGCAATAGCTTAGCTTGCAATGCGATATCCATTTCTGTCACTTCATCAAGCAACAGCGTACCGCCTTGCGCAAGCTCGAACTTACCGGGTGACGACTGAGTTGCGCCAGTAAAAGCACCTTTTTCATAGCCAAATAGCAACGACTCAAGCATAGTTTCTGGAATAGCGGCACAGTTCACCGCTATAAAGGGACGTTGATCGCGACCCGACTGCTGATGAATGTAACGCGCAAGCACCTCTTTACCCGTACCACTCGGTCCCGTAATAAGTACCGTCGCATTGGTACGTGCGACTTTTTTAGCCAACTCAAGTAAGGCTAAACTTGATTTATCTCGTGCGACCACACCATGACTAGCAGCTTCTTCGATAGGTGCATAACGTTGAACTAGTTGCGTCAGTTCGTCTATCGAAAATGGCTTACTCAAATAGTCGATAGCACCCTCGCGCATCGCCACAACCGCATCATCTACTTTCGCATACGCGGTCATCATCACCACAGGTACATCAATCTGTAGGTGCTTAATATTTCTGAGCAGTTGAAGCCCATTCATGCCCGGCATCTGAACGTCACTTACGACCAGATCGACACTATTCTTTTTAAGCTTTAATAATGCCGATTCACCATTATCTGCATGCAGGCACTGATAATTCGCGAGTTCGAGGGTATCGGTGATGGCCTCTCTCAAAGCCGCGTCATCCTCAACCACTAAAATGGTTGGACTATCCATAACGCACCTCCAAGTTAGATTGCTGAATGGTTGGAAACATAATCATGAATTCGCTACCTTGACCTTTTTCAGAGTGCCACTTGATTTTTCCACCGTGTGCTTTTGCAACCGTATCGACGACTGCAAGCCCTAATCCAGTGCCGTGAGGTTTATTGGTCGCAAAGGGTGTAAATAGCCTTGCTTTCATCGCATCATCAATTCCCTCGCCACTGTCGCGCACGCAACAGCACCACAATCCCGCGTCAGTTTTTGTTTCAACCGTGACGGGCTGGCCTTCTCGACTGGCGTCAATGGCGTTAGTAATAAGATTTTGAATGGCTCCAGCGACAGCTGTCTTATTGATTTTGAGTGTTTGCGGTGAAGCTTCGCATTGCCATTGAATGACAACGCCGCGTTGTTTGGCATAGGCTTCGACGGTTTGCTCAATATGCGTCATGAGCTGATTTGAGTCGATATCGGCGAGGGTGCTCTTTTGCCCACTTTTAGCGAACAACAGCATATCGTTCACGTGATGCTCAAGATCATGCAGCCGCGTCTTTAGTTTAGAACTAAAGTTCACGCGCTGCGCTGCGTCTAAATGACTGGTGGACAAGTGCTCGGCGTACAATAATGCCGTCGACAGAGGTGTACGAATTTGATGTGCCAGTGAGGCGACCATTCTCCCCATTGATGACAGTCGTTGTAAATGAGCAAGTTGCGCTTGCAAATCACGTGTTTCGGTCAGATCAGTCAGTACAACTAATTGACCCGGCTGGTTGGGCAGGCTCGATATATCGACTCGCACTCGGCGACCGTTGTGAAGCGATACTTCGTGCCAATCGTCGGCCCGTGGCGTGAAGGTGCGAGCCACACAATCGCGCCATAGCTCGCCGCAAAGATTGGCACCCATCAATTGCACACTATTAGGGTTGCAGTATTCAACAACACCGTCGCCATTCACCAGAATGACTGCATTTGGCATTGCATCAATAAGTGCATGATTAGATTGCATAGATTAGCGCATCCTAAAAAATATCTTACGCTAATAATGCAAAAGGCGTGCCTATAATTTTCCTTTCATTTCAAACAGTTAACGGCGTCAAAAAACCAACATCATACCTTGGTGATGTCATACTTTTTCATTTTCTCGACCAGTGTCGTGCGCCGCATACTGAGTAAATCGGCCGCTTTGGCGACTACACCATCGGCACGTTCTAGCGCTTGTTTGATCATTTCAACTTCGATTTCAGCGAGCATATCTTTTAGGTTGACGCCTGTTTCAGGAATATCCGCAGGACTCGCCTCAAGCACGGTAGCATTACTTTCCGATAACTCTTCTTCGGCCTCGTCGTCGTCAGAGAAAATAGCGTTTAATGCATCCCGCTCCTCGAGCTCATCAGGGTATTCAGGCGTTATCTCTTCACTATCCACGTGACGGTATTTATGGGGAAGATCACCTACATCAACCAACTGGTTGGGGTGGGTAATAGAAAGCCGTTCGATAAGGTTCGATAACTCCCTCACATTACCTGGCCAAGCATGCGCCTCTAATGACTGTAGCGCTCTATCGGTTAAGCGAACGCCAATACCACGCTCCGCTTTGAATCGCTGCGCGATTTCACGCAGAAGTAAAGGCACATCCTCAGAGCGCTCGCGCAACGCGGGAACTTCAATAGGAAACACATTCAGTCGATAATACAGATCCTCGCGGAAGCGCCCGTCAGCAATCATCCCCTCAAGCTCACGGTGAGTAGCCGCCACGACCCGCACGTCTGCAGTAATGCTCTTACTTCCACCGATTCGCTCAAATATTCGTTCCTGCAACACGCGCAGCAGTTTGACCTGCATTGGTAAAGGCATATCGCCAATTTCATCGAGAAATAAAGTACCGCCTTGAGCTAATTCAAAGCGTCCTTTGCGGACACCAATAGCTCCGGTAAATGCACCCTTTTCATGGCCAAACAGTTCGCTTTCAAGAAGATCGGGAGGAATAGCGCCACAGTTAACGGGAACAAAGGGTCCTTTGGAACGGGGCGAGAGTTCATGAATGCCCCTAGCAACCACCTCTTTACCTGTCCCAGATTCACCTAAAACCAACACATTGGCTTCACTCCCAGCAACTTGGCGAATCAATTTGCGGATCTCGCGAATATCATGGCTTTGACCGACCAAACGCTTTTCTAGTAAGTCCGCCGTTTGCTCTTGATGTTTACGTTGACTCGGAAGATGGCGGTGATACGCCTGACAGTATCGAATAATATGAGAAAGGTTTTCATAGCTCAGTGACTCAGTAATCTCACCAATCACATTAACTCGCCGAGTGGCATTTAAATGCTGCTTACTTGCACAGATGAAAGGCACATTAGGGTACTCAACGGCTACTGCTTCGAGGTCGTCAATGCAGTCTCCGGCAATGATACAGAGAGCGTTGTCTAACTGGTCGTCATCTAACCATTGCGTATGACACTCCACGAGCTCGCCCATAAAGTCGAGCACAGTCTGCAATTGCTTCTTACGCTCCGAATCCGACTCGAGCACATAGATCACCCGAGCTTCTGTCGTAGAGGAGTTTACCACGCGTTAACCCTTTAGTTTGCCAACCGACCAATAACAAAGTCATGCCCGGCGCTATGAAGAAATAATTCAGTTGCCTCAGGTAGTGTGCGCTGCTGCGCAATCTCTACCCACTGATAAAATACATTTCGATGAACTTTAGCCGTTAAGCCTGTTGGAAGTTCAAAATAAGGTACGTCATCCTTAACATAACTTAACAGTTGTTCATTCAAAATATATCGTTCATCAATGTTGGTGACAACTTGAATTACTGTCTCACCCTCATAATCGTAGAATTTCCAATCAATAATGAGAAAAGGCGCGTCTGCAACGGTAATTTTCATTTTCTCCGCAGGCGTAATAAGAAAATACTCGCCTGACTCGAAGGTCAGCACAGAAGCAAAAAGTTTAACTAACGCTTTGCGGGTTATTGGCGATCCTTGGTACAGCCACTCGCCTTGTTCATTAATATGCATTGGGATCTCACCACAGTAGGGCGGATCCCACTTTTCGGTAGGAGCGTGATGATACGACTCAAGCTGTTTAGCTAAATCGTTCAGCGACATAGGCGATTAATCAACCAGTTTTTTCTGACGGAGTAAGTACCACAATGTCGCTTCCGTGCGGTTAGATACTTTAATTGCTTTGAAAATAGCCGAGAGGTGAACACGTATAGTTCCCTCGGTAATCCCCAAAATATTTGCAATTTCCTTATTCGATAAACCTTGCGCTAATAACTGCATAATTTCAAGCTGACGCGGTGATAAAAAGCTCTCAGCGCCGCTATTTTTATTACGAGGTTCGTTAAGATTGGGGTCGTCAGGTAAGTAACGATCGCCATTGAGCAAGCCTCGAATCGCCATTTTTGCTTGCTCTGCTGAAGCATCTTTGGGCAAATAACTACGTACGCCAGCAGCCATTACTTGGCGCACATCACCAATTGCCTTTGCTTTAGTAAATAGGACTAAATGTGCAGAGGGCGCTAAACGTTTCAGGCGCTGTAAGGCTGGACGGATTTCTTCATCAGGCAATTCCATCTCTACGAAGATGATATTGAACTCATCTGCCTTAAGATAGTTTTCGGCGACCGCAAACGAGTCAGCCTCATAAATTGATGGCTGCGTCGCGTAATTGGTCAGTAATTGTATGAGTCCTGAACGCATGAAGAACGATGGATCAATAATTAAAATCTTCATCTGGTTTCTCTCGTTTAATATCCTTACCTATTTAACTTTTAGCATACCCGAATTACAACTGAGAGCAAGTGTTCAAGCAACTTAATATAGTTTTCAAGACCGAATGTTAATTTTGTTAACAGACGTGTGATGTTTGTCCTTTATGCATTCGTGTAAAAACCTTGTATAGTAAGTTTATTACTCATTTATAGGGAATTCACATGAGATCATTTAGTCGTTCAATCATGACCTCGCTGATTGCGCTCAGCGCGTTCTTTACTACCTCAATTAAGGCACAGACAGTTTATACAAATGTTAATGGATATACGCTAACAAGCCCTGCTGGACAAGATGCACAACTTGCACAGTTCAGTGCTTTTGCGGTGCGTAATGGCAAGTTTATCGCGATGGGCGATGCCGAGCTTGCACAACAATTTCCCGATTTCACGCGTGTCGACTTACAAGGTAAAACGGTATTTCCTGGCTTGATTGATGCCCACGGTCATGTGTTGGGCTTGGGTCTAAGTTTATTGCAAGTTGATTTGCGTACAAGTGAATCAGCATCCGACGCTGTTAATGCGGTCAACGCCTATGCGCAGCAGCACCGCGATCTTAA
Source organism: Idiomarina sp. UBA3162 (assembly GCF_002364475.1). Lineage (NCBI taxonomy): Bacteria > Pseudomonadati > Pseudomonadota > Gammaproteobacteria > Alteromonadales > Idiomarinaceae > Idiomarina > Idiomarina sp. UBA3162. The sequence goes on along the minus strand of NZ_DEYI01000077.1, from coordinate 8,593 downwards.
ATGGATAAAAGGACGTGGCTGGAACCAAGAAAACTGGCCCAGTAAACGTTTTCCAACCGCCAAGCAGCTTGATGAGTTCGTCGCTGATCGCCCCGTTTATTTGACCCGTGTTGATGGTCATGCGGCATGGCTCAACTCAAAAGCACTCGAAGTCGCCGGTATTACCAGTGAGACAGTCTCCCCGGATGGCGGTCAAATCATCAAAGACGCGCAAGGTAACCCAACGGGCGTACTCATCGATAATGCCGTCAACTTAGTTGAGCCGCTTATCCCAGAACCAACAGCCAGTGAGAAAAAGCAAGCCTTCCAACTGGCATTCAACCATTTGCTATCGCTCGGCATAACCTCCGTGCATGATGCCGGCGTACCGGCGGTTGACCTATCAATTTACAAAGGTATGCAACATCAGGGTGAGATGCCCATGCGCGTTTATCCAATGATTGCAGCAACCGAACCACAGCTGCCTCAATTATTAGCTGAAGGCCCCTACCGCACCGATGACGATAAACTTTTTATTCGTAGCGTAAAAATATATGCTGACGGTGCATTGGGTAGCCGCGGTGCGGCATTACTTAAGCCATACAGTGATGACCATGATAATCACGGGCTACTCGTTACCTCGGTAGACAATATTCGCAAGCTGTATCAACTGATTATTCCGTTTGGCTTTCAAATAAACACACATGCCATTGGTGACCGCGCCAACCGCATTGCACTCGACGCTTTCGCTGAGTTTTATCAGACGCTTGGCGGGCGCAATTTACGTAATCGCATTGAGCACGCACAAATCGTCAATGTAGACGACCTACAGCGCTTTAAGGATTTGAATATCATCGCCTCCATGCAACCCACGCACGCAACAAGCGACAAAAACATGGCTGAAGATCGCTTAGGTAAAGCACGTATGAAGGGAGCGTATGCCTGGCATACCTTACTCGAGCAAGGTACGATTATTGCTGCTGGCTCCGACTTCCCTGTTGAGCTTGCAAACCCATTTTACGGTTTACATGCCGCTATAACGCGTCAAGATCGCCAAAACATGCCTGCTGGCGGCTGGTATGCAGAAGAGTCAATGTCGCTCGAGCAAGCATTGCGAGCGTTTACGATTGACGCGGCGTATGCGGGTTGGCAAGAAAGCACGTTAGGCTCAATTGAACCCGGCAAGTGGGCTGACTTTATCGTGCTCGACCGCGACCCTTTCGCGATTGATGCAAAAGACATTTGGCAAGTGGAGGTTGAGCAAACCTTTGTCGCAGGTGAGCAGGTATTTTCAAATGAATGATGATTTTTTATTCTCCGAGGACGAACCTGAAGAAGAGGTGCTAAATACGGCACCTCCTTATGAGATCCTTATCGTCGATGACGATGAGGAAATTCACACTATTACCAAAATGGCACTGGCTGATTTTAAACTCGATGGGCGTCCATTAAAATTTCACTCAGTTTATTCTGGTGAGGAAGCTAAACAGTTTTTATCCAATAATTCAGCCATCGCGATGACGCTATTGGATGTCGTCATGGAAACAGACCATGCGGGACTTGATGTCGCACGCTGGATCCGCCAAGAGTTACAGAATCGTCTGATTCGCATCGTTTTGCGCACGGGACAACCGGGCCAAGCGCCCGAAGAAGATGTCATCGCACGCTACGATATTGACGACTATAAAGAAAAAACCGAGCTGACCTATCGTAAGCTCGTCACTTTAATGTACTCCTGTCTGCGCGCATACCGTGATCTGAATGCCATTGAACGTAATAAGCGCGGTTTAGAAAAGGTCATCAATGCATCAGCTGAAGTGTTCAGCGCCCAATCTATGCACGCCTTGTGTCAGGGTATTTTAGAACAATTGGTCGCACTGATTACTCACTCTGATGATGCCATGTATTGTCGCACCCATGGTCTTACCGCTAAGACCCGTGACAACCAAGAGTTTGAAATTATCGGAGGCACCGGCGACTACGCCCAAGCCGTTGGTCAGGCGGTCACACAAGATATTGACTGGTCGTTAGTGACCGAGCTGCAAAACCTTCAGCGCTCGGTGGTATTTAGAATTCATAATAACGATTACTATGGGCTCTATAAAACGACGGGCGGTCGACAATATTTACTCGTCATCAAAGATGTTCGAGATTTGTCTGAGCTTGATCAAAACTTACTGGGGCTGTTTGTGAATAATAGCTCTATTGCAATCGATAACCTTAACTTGAGAGAGACCGAGCGAGAAGCTCAACGTGAGTTGCTGTACTCCGTAGGCGAGGCTATCGAAAAACGGTCGGTCGATAATATTAGCCATCATGTGAAGCGCTCAGCGGAAATGGCTGGGCAACTATTGATTGCCACCGGCGCCACCAGCGAAGACGCAGAAAAGCTGAAGCAAGCGGCGTCAGTGTACGATATCGGTAAAGTCTCCGTACAAATGGAGTTGGCGCAAAGTGCCGATGCCCTATCGATTCACGATTACGAAGAAATCATGAGTAATGTGATCAAAGGTCATGACTATCTAAGCCAGACCGATACCGAAATTGCACAAATCGCAGCCCGTATTGCGCAAGATATTCATGAGCGTTGGGATGGGTTGGGTTTTCCCAGTCGTAAAAAAGCGAAAGCGATTGATATCAATGCGCGAATTCTATCCATCACCAGTCAGTATGACGCACTGCGCACTCAACGCTCATATCGCGATGCGCAGGATACGGGCGCCGCAATCGATTATTTGACGCTGCACTCCGGCGAATTCTTTGATCCAGAACTAGTCGGTATTATGATCGATCATATTGATGCGATGGAAAAGATAAGACAACGTTATTCGGATATCATCTAACCACGAGGGTATTATGGATCTTCAATCCATTCGACGCGATTACAACATTGGCCATTTAACTGAGTCTGATGTGCCCAACACACCGTTTCAGCTGTTTGAGAGCTGGCTAAACAATGCCGTCGAGTGTGGTCTCAACAGCGATCCAACGGCGATGACTGTTGCCACGGTAGACAGCCAAGGGCATCCGAGTCAGCGTATCGTTTTGCTCAAAGGCTTTGACGAGTCGGGGCTACGCTTCTTTACCAATAAGCAAAGTCATAAAGGTAAGGATATCGCACTCAACCCCAAGGTATCGTGCCACTTTGCCTGGCTTGCACTCGAGCGCCAAGTGCACTTTCGTGGTAACGCCGAGCCTTTAAGCGAACAGGAAAACGACGAATACTTTTATTCACGCCCGTTCGAAAGCCAAGTAGCGGCACTGATTTCTAATCAAAGTCAGCCGATTGGCAGTCGTGATGAGCTTGTACGTTACTATCAAGAGCAGCTTGAGCAGTATCAAGGCAAGCAAGTACCGCGTCCACAACACTGGGGCGGTTACCGCATCGTGCCGAGCGAAGTTGAATTTTGGCAAGGTGGTGAGCATCGCTTACACGACCGGTTTATCTACCGCTTAGAAAGCGCAGATAATTGGAGCGTGCAGCGATTACAACCTTAACTCAGTGCTGTCGGTAACGGTTGCTGACAAAACTCAGCGCACTTACGCAATACTTTGAGTGTAGTGGGCGCATAACGTACACCTTTCTCAAGCTGTTGGCGCTTGCGCGCCAGCGCTTGGTGACCGGGAATGCGTACGGGGTTATCCGCAGCAATCGGTTTTGCCGCCAAGGTGTCACGAATTAACTCATCCACCTGAGTAATAAATGCTTTTTGCTCGCCAAACGCCGAAGGGTCAATAACTTGAACCCAAACACAGTTGGCATCGCCCTCATCTTTACCTTGATTCCGACCATACTGCGCCAGCGCCATCGTCCACAGTTCACTAAATAGCGTTAAGCCATAACCTTTATAGCCCAACAGCTCACCTCCCAACGGACCAATCGCACTACTGGGGTCAGAGAAAAACGTCTCAGGATCATCGGTCCATTCGCCCTGAGCTGTGACCAATGCGTTATAAGGCAGCTTTTGCTGATTGGCTTTTGCCTGACGTACCTTGCCCGCGGCCGTCATCGATAAACTGATGTCCAATAAGATAGGATCGCCAGAGCTCGGCACACCTACAGCGAACGGATTAGGCGAATACACCGCTTGTTTAGCACCAAACGGAGCGACGGCGCGTTGACCTGGGGTCGAGCACATTAAACTGACCATCATGCCCTGCTCTGTTGCTAGGCTTAAATAAGCAGCCAAAGACGCGATATGTTGACTACGACGAACGGTGATGGTGCCCGTGCCCGCCTGCTTCGCCATCTGAATGGCTTCGTTAATTGCCATCGGCATCACATAAGGACCCGGTAAACGTTGCGCATCCCAATTGGCGACAGCGGCACGCTGTTGCAGTACCTGTGGTTGTCCTTTGGGCTGACTCTCACCACGCTCCAACCACTGACAATTATTCAGTAACCGAATCAAACCATGGGTACTGTAGCCCAACAAGTCACCCTCGAGTAAATAGTAGGCAACGTGGCGAGCAACTTCGCCCGACGCTCCAGCAGACTGCAGACACTCATCGGCCCACGCTAACAATTCGTTGTAATCAAACAGACAATCACGCTCGCTCATCAAATTTCCTCTTGGTCAGCGACACTACTAACGGTAAGCTTACACCAATGACCATAGCAAGGAGTAGAACAGGTGTCATCTAGTCGATTGATTGAACGCATAGCCGTAATTACCAGCGGTGGCGACGCCCCGGGTATGAATGCAGCACTACGTGCAGTGGTATTAGCTGCCGAGCATGATGGAATAGACGTTGTAGGTTTTCGTCATGGATATGAAGGCTTGCTAAATAATGACTATATGAAACTCGGTCGCGATGAAGTTGAACATATATTGCAATATTCTGGCACCATTATTAAAAGTGCGCGTAGCGAACGCTTTAAAACCGATGAGGGTGGAATAGAGGCTGCGCGTAACCTAGATGCGCAAAATGTAGATGCATTTATTGTCATTGGTGGCGACGGTTCATTTAGAGGCGCAAATCATCTTGCTAAATTTTGGCAAGGTCCTATTATTGGCATCCCCGGCACCATCGACAACGACCTCTTCGGAACTGACAACACGATTGGCTACGATACAGCAGTAGAAACCGCGATGGATGCGCTTGATAAAATCCGTGACACCGCAGAGGCCATGGATCGGGTGTTTATTGTTGAGGTTATGGGCCGTAACGCGGGTTACATTGCAATTAGCAGTGCCATGGCAAGCGGTGCAGAGCGTATGATTTTGCCCGAGTTGCAAAAGGATAAACCGCTCACCATCGATGCCTTGGTTAAACATGTCGAAGGTGTGAACCGAGTGCGTGGTGACTCCAGTTACGTGATGGTGTTGTGCGAAAACCAATGGCCTGGCGGCGCGGTACGCTTAGCCGAGCAACTGGAGGATCGACTCAACTTTCCGTGTCGTCCTTGTTTGCTTGGTCACGTGCAACGTGGCGGACGTCCAACGGCTATGGATCGTATCTTAGCGACCCGTTTAGGCGTTTATGCCGTACAACTGGTACAAGAAGGAATTACCGGCGTTATGGCCGGCATTGAGAAGAACGAGCTGGTTACCACACCGCTCGAAGACACTTGGGTCAAGCGCAAAGTGCTGAGCCAAGAATTGATAGATATACAGACCAAGTGTTTTAACCCGATCAAAAAAGATCGTCATAAAGCTACGGTCGACAAAGCGTAAAGTAAGGTATTGTGCCCATGTCAGAAATTTCACTTCCAGTGGCGACCAATGATCCCGTGCGTCCCTTTTTTGGCGCCGAGCGTTCATTTTCGATCCATCCTGGCAGTATTCACATCATTGGCTTCGGCTTTGATGGCACCGCATGTTTTCGTAAAGGGACCAAAGAAGGTCCGGATGGCCTTCGCTCGGTGTCTGAAGATATCGAGTCGTATTCTCCCTACCTGGATGCCGATCTGGAAGATTACGAGTTTTTTGACCTCGGCAACTTACGTTTAGGTTTTGACGATGACGTTGAGGCACAATGGCATCATGCCAATAATGACTTTAACCAGATTTTTGAACCGCTGGATTTAGCCGCGACCCAAACCAAGCTCATTACCTTAGGGGGTGAGCATTCGATTTCGTACGCGCCTATCGTTAAGCATCTCAAACAATACCCCAATATGGTGTTGTTACACCTTGATGCGCACGCCGATTTGCGTGATGGCTTTTTAGGTTATCACTTTTCACACGCGTCGATAATTCGCCGCGTGGTCGATCATTTCGGCCCTGAACACCAGCTTATTCAATATGGTATTCGCTCAGGCACTCGTGATGAATATACCTGGATGAATCAACAAGGCACGATCCGTAAATCGCGGCAGGACTTTCTGACATCGGTACAGGCGATAGCCGGCGACCGCCCTATCTACCTTACGCTGGATCTCGACTACTTCGACCCCGCATTTATGCCTGGTACAGGCACACCAGAACCGGGCGGAGAGGACTTTCATTCATTCGTCAGTTTGATGAAGATCCTGCGTGAGAAAAATTTCATTGGCGCAGATATTGTTGAGTTATCTCCTAAAATCGACCCAACAGGCAACTCAGATGTATTCGCGGCAAAAATCGTCCGCGAAGTATTGTTAACACTAGAGCAAGCAGGAGCATAAGCCGATGGCAGATTGGACTATCGACCAAGCTGAAGAACTTTACGGCGTTAATCGTTGGGGGGCGGGCTATTTCTCCATTGGTGAGAACGGTAATATCAAAATCGCGCCTAACCACCGGTTACCCGACATTACCATCGACATGCGCGAAGTCGTAGATGAAATTATTGCCGAAGGCATCGAGCTGCCTGCAGTTATCCGCTTTCATGACATCTTGCGCTCACAAGTTGAGATCATTAACGAGACGTTCAACAAATGTATCGAGGAAGCCGAGTACAACGGTCAGTATTGCGGTGTGTTTCCCATAAAAGTGAACCAGATGCGTGAAGTGGTCGAAGAGATCATGGATGCCGGCGAGCCCTATAACTACGGTTTAGAGGCGGGCTCTAAACCGGAACTCATGGCGGTCATGGCCTATAATGACAACCCTGAAGCGCTGACCGTGTTAAATGGCTATAAAGATAAAGACTATTTGACATTGGCTCTGCTTGGACGTCAACTCAAGCGTAAAATGATCATCGTGGTCGAGAAGTTCAGCGAACTTGAAATGCTGATCCCGCTTGCGAAGCAGCTCGGTGTGGAGCCAATGATTGGCTTGCGCTCGAAAATGATGGTGCGTAGCTCAGGTAAATGGGCGGGTTCAAGTGGGGACCGCGCTAAGTTTGGTCTGAGTATTGCCGAAATTCTTAATGCCATTGAGCGTTTGCGCGAAGAAGACATGCTGCATTGCGCGAAGTTATTGCACTTTCATATCGGCAGTCAGCTCTCGGATATTCGCAAAATTAAAGAAGCGGTATCTGAGGGAGCGCGTTTGTACGCCAAATTGGTGCAAGAAGGCGTTGAACTTGAGTACTTAGACATCGGTGGTGGATTAGGCATCGATTACGACGGCACCAGTTCTACCACCGACTCATCGCGTAACTATTCTACCGAGGAGTATGTTGCCGACGTGGTATGGGGCATTAAGCAGGTCTGTGACCTCGAGAACGTACCTCACCCGAACATCGTGAGTGAGAGTGGTCGTGCCATGACTGCGCATCACAGCTGTGTGGTCTCGAACATTGTCGGCGAAGTAAACCCTTCAGGCACTGACTTTGATTTGAGCGCAACTGAAGACGAGCACATCTTGGTCAAGAACATGCGTGACCTGTTTATTAACGGCGCACAGTATCACCCTCAGGAGCGCTATAACGACGCTGCAGGCTATAAGCAAAGCGCATACGAGGCGTTTAAGCTCGGCATTCTCTCGCTGCAAGAGATGGCAAAGCTCGACACCATGTATTGGCGTATTCTCGCCGATATCCACACCGGCCTTGATGAAGAAAGTGCGTTCATTCAAGAGCTGGATGAGCTTGAAGATATGTTGGCAAGTCAGTACCTGTGTAACTTCTCGATTTTCCAGTCGGCTGCGGACACCTGGGCGATTGGTCAAGTACTGCCGATTGTACCTATCTCGCGCCTTGACGAAAAACCCGAAGTGCGTTGCTCTATTGCTGATATTACCTGCGACAGTGACGGTAAGCTGAGCAAATACATTGAAGGCACAGAAATTCGCGAAAACATCCCGATGCATAAGCTGAAGAAGAATGAGAACTACCATGTAGGCTTATTCTTAACCGGCGCGTATCAGGATGTTATGGGTGACATGCACAACTTGTTTGGCCGTTTAACCGAAGTGCACGTTTATTGCCACGACGATGAGCCGGGTGATTTCTATATTGAGGAAGTTGTACCGGGTACATCAGCGGAAAAAGTACTGACGACGATGCAATACAACACCGAATATATGGCTAAAACGGTTAAAAAGCATATCGATCGTCAAGTACGTAAAGGTCACCTGCAGCCTCGTGAAGGCGTACGGTGGACTAACTTTTACGAGAAATGTTTGGCGGGCAGCACCTATTTGCGTGTAGATTAACCGCAAAACGGTGATTTACTGACCAAACGGTAAAAAACCTAAGAAAAGCGGTTGACTCGGAGACGAAAAAAACGTTTAATACGCCTCGT
>NZ_DEYI01000074.1:0-33019 GCF_002364475.1 Idiomarina sp. UBA3162 | reverse complement strand
CGACATGTGGATCTGATCGTGCGCAAAATGCGCACGCTACGTCGCGTGGGGGACATCGCCCCGTGCGGTAGGTCGCGCATCGTGCGCGACATGTGGATCTGATCGTGCGCCAAAGGCGCACGCTACCGGGTGAATTGTGGTGTGTTTTGGTCGAGCACGTGGCGCGGGACGTTACCGAGTACGTCACCTTCAACGATGATTTTGTGGTCAGGAAGCTCTTGCCAGACACCGTCAATGACAAGTTTCGAGAAACTATCGGGTTGGCAGTCACTGGTCATCGATAGCACGATGTATTGCTCGCGTGCAAAGGTGATGGTGGACCACGGCGAGCCATTATTCAGCTCCAACTCACAAGTCGCTTCTTCATTACTGACTAACACCCTGCGCTGAACGAAGTGTTGCAGCTTATCGAGGTTTTGATTAAGCAACTCACCACTAATGCGATTTTCAGGCATCCAGCTCTGATTCAATGCGAGCAGATCATGGAAAGTCAATTGCCATCGAACCTGCAAGCCGTCAGCTTGGGCCTTAAGGTTAATAAATGAAGTGCTAAACGTATGTGCCTGACTCGCTGGCGCCACACCCACTAATAGAATAAGGGAAAATAAAGCTAAACGAAGCGTATTCATGGTGCTGATTCCTGATGAGGTTGAAGTGCTTTAGCTGCAGAGAGTAAACGGTAATCGAAGGGCTCCTGTGCAACCTCAATGTTTTGTTGCGCCCAATAAATGGCTTGCTCGGCATCGGGCTCAACATAAGTAAAGTAGTAGGCAATGTCGGCACTGTGCAGCTTTTCTCCACGCATAACGCGCAGTTGCATGCGCTCGCGTGCGTAGTCTTGCCAGCAATGACCGTGTTGACTGCGCTTTTCTGCCCAAGCGAGGCGGATAGTGATGCTATCGACAGGAGTCTGCTGGCAATCAAGCATGAGCGCTTTGGGCACTTGCGCATCGGTGTCCCATAAGTAGCTGTCTAAGCGCCTCTTCTTATCAACCACATTGAGTGGCGTTGGCATGGCCGCGGTCCATTGTTGTGCGGCTTGAAAATCACCGAGCAACAAGGCTTGTTCGGTTAAGATTTGTAACCGCCAGTGTGCAATGGCTGATTGTGCTTGCCCAGGTTGTTGTTCGTGTAATTGTTTTAGCCGTGTGTAAGCGCTTTGTAGGTTTCCCGCGCGTCCTTGGACTTCAAGTAGGCAGGTTGAGACGATACCCAACGCAACACTTCCCATTAAGTCAGCACAGTGCTGCTTGGCACTGTCTGTCTCGTTTAAGGTGAGTGCGATGCGAGCGAGCATTAGCTGAGCTTGCGCATCGCGAGGCGATTGCTCAAGTACTCGGTTGAGCACCTTACGCGCTTGGGCAAAATCATGTTGGTACTGTAACGTATCCGCTACCGCGATAAGCCAGTCGCGTTGGCGATGTTCAGCACCTACCTTGGCGATGAGTTCATTCGCTTGATTAAGATAATAGTGCCCCTGTTCAACACGCGCTTCTCTTAGGTATTTACTCAATAATTCAGAGGCTACACGGAGTTCATTAGGATGTTGTTGGAAAGCCGCTTCAGCTTGTGTGATATCGGTAGGCACTGCGGCAGCCTGAGGCTGCCACAGTACGTCGCTTTGATCCGATGGTGCGCTGAAAAGGCCCGACATCAAAATCAACGCGCTTAACATCATTGCTGACCCTCCGATACCAAGTCGGCGAACTCCGCCGTGTCTGCCACGTCGTCAGTAAATTCACGTCCATTGACCGATAGTGGCTGTGCGCGTTCATCTTGATTAAATGCATCGCGCACATAGGCTGCAGTGGACACGGTTTGTGCTTCAACCGTAATCATGACATCACCGGTATCACTGAACTCACCGTCGGAGACGCTGTAACTGAACATCGCGGTGCCGGTGTACTCCATCGGTGGCGTGTAGTTAAAGGAACCGTCTGGGCTAACGGAAAGTTCACCAACGTCGACTTCTGAAGTTAATGAATAAGTCAATTCGTCGCCGTTACCATCGAAACCCTTTAACTGCTCCATTAACGTGGTATCCGCCTCGACCCTATAGTTAGCGTCACGCGCTGCTGGCGGTAAGTTTTCATCACTGTCGCCACCGCAACTGGCAAGAAGCACCGTTGCGGCTGCGAGCGAGAGTGTATGTAAATTTTTCATCATGTATCCCTCCTCAGTTTACTGGTTCGGTGAACCTGCAATGGGGGTTTTCAAATAAGGGAATTGCGTATCCACGTAGCTCGCATCGATTGGCGCGCCATCAGTGAACGGTACGTTACCCACGGGGGCCTGGTCGGGTGTACAGAATCCAAGGTTGGTAGGCTCACCGTTGACTGGGATGTCGTGACACAGCGCACCCATGACGACACGTAAGGCAATATCAACCACGTCATCACCTGGGCGACGTCCATTTGGGAAGCCCGCTAAGTCATCGCCGGCAACGCCAAAGGCGGACTGTTGGTCGGCCGGTGTCGCTGGAATAGCCGTATTCAAACGCAACATTTCTGAAGCAGTGACGGTCGCCTGTTGGTTAACCCCTTCAAAACCAGTCAAGAACGCGGCCACGAGATCGGTACGCGGATAATTGCTTGGTGCGAGTGAATCGATACTGGTGCCCAGAGTGGCGTTCACGGGTTCGTTAAACAATACGTCTAAGATGACCGGTAAGGTGGGGTGCGTCACGTAGTCGGCAAACTGACCATCTTCACTGGGGTGCGCTGAGTTAAAGGTGTCCTTATCGTCGATACCAATAACGAGTTCATTGACCAGTGGTGCACTTAAACGTGAGACTTGCACTAACGCACCGCCGTTCACCTCGGGTTTTTCGAAGTTCGCGTTCGGGTTTTGCAGACGTGCTTGGGGTACATGGGCTGTCGTCCAAGCTCCTACAACGCCGTTACCATCGCCGGTCACGCAACTTTTCGGCAGCTCCAGCGCGATAGTGTTCACGTTTTTGTCAGCTAGGTCGTCGTTAGCATCACTTTGCTCAATACCACCCGGAAAGGCGCCCGCTTCGATAGGCACATAGTTGACCAAATCAAAGGTCTCGCCCAGGTTCACCACGAACGGGTCTTTGCGTTGACCGACAAATAAACGGCCGGGCGCCGAACAATTAGGGATATTGATCTCGTAAACGTACTGGTTGGCATAGTCAGCGTAGCCAGAGGCACTACCAAAAGTTTTCTCACCGACAAACGCGATGGGTTTAGTAAACGATTCAGCGCCGCCCACAGTGGTTACTGGCGATGACATCCCCGACATTTGACCATCGCTAACGACATTAACGCTGTACTGTTCGTTGAAGTTAAGTGCACTTTGATCCATGGCGGATACTTGCCCGATAAACTTCAGCGGTACGCTGACATTTTTATCGCCTACCGGTAGCTTTACGCCGCCATTAGGCAGGGTATGGTCGAAGCGGAACTCAAAGGTCAGGTCCTCTTGGGCGTCACCGTCACTATCAAAGTGGATCGCGTAGACAGCGGCTGGGTCCATGGCAAAGTAATTAGGACCACCGTAGGCATCTTGTAATGGCACATAGTTGGCTATGGCCGTGATGTAATCTTCGCGACCGGGTTCATAACTGTTAAACAGATAAAAGTCAGTGGAATCAAGCGCAGGAAAGCGCGAAATATTCGGTGCCTCTCGGTGGCTTGAAGCACTGGCGTCTAGGGTGGTTAATACACCTACGGCCGATACGGTTAGAGCGATAGCGCCGGCAAGCGCTGAGTGTTTAAATGCTGTGTTTTTCATAACAACCCTCTCTGGTTTTTATAGGTATTCATCACCTATCCGAACCAGAGCGGGTTTTGGATGCAAAAAATCTAAATTTTTTTTACAAAGTTATAATATCTGTTGTGTAGAGTACGGGCCCCGTAGGTGCGCCGGTCGTGGAACCGCCTGTTGGCTCTAGGCTCACAGCAAGGGCTCCGACGCGGGCTAACTGAAATTCAGCCGGTGGATTCAATGCCGTTGGTTGTGTTGACTCGGGTAACAAACCGAGTGACACCGGCGCGCTCCCATCCTTGGGCAACATCCAAAGCTCGTAGTCTTTATCATTGCGTGACTCAACATTGGCTTGAGCAGTGGCTTGAATTTTGTCGGGCTGTACATTGAGTACCCACAACGTACGTTGCTGTTCGCTCTGAATCAGCGCGATACGCTCACTCAAAGGCGGCTCGGGCGTTTGGGTTTGCAATTGTACGACAACAATCATCAGCACCGCGGCGGTGGCCGCCGCTAAACCGCCAAACAATCGCCAAAAAGGAGCGCTATTTTGAGCCGGCTTAAATAATGTTTGCTGTATCTTTTGCCAAACTTGAGGTCGCGGTTTCATTGGGCTAAGTTGCTCGGCAAGTCCGTTGAGGTGCTGTTCCCAAAGCGTCACCTGCTGAGCAATACGCGGGTGCTGGCTAATGAGGTAACGAAAGCGAACCCGTGCTTGGCCTCGCATGAGGCCGATAACATAACGGTGAGCAAGGGTGTCGATCAGTGTGTCGTTTTGGTAATTCATGATTGCAAACACCTCTTCAAACTATCTAAACCACGACGTATCCAGCTTTTTATTGAGCCTAGGGCTTCACCTAGATAATCACTGACTTCGCGGTGACTCAAACCATATAAGAAAGCGAGGTGGATAGACTGTCGTTGTGAGCCATCGAGATCCGACATACAATTTTCTAGTTTATCGGCATCGGGTGCTGCAGTTGGTAGGTTCTCACTGGCGCGCTGATCGAGTAATTGTTCGATATCTTTGCTGGTTAATGGTTGACGATGTGCGTGTCGCAGCATATCGATTGCGCGGTAGCGCACCATACTGGTTATCCAGCACATGACCGACCCCGCATCACTGCGGTAGTCCGAGGCGGCATGCCAAATTTTTAAATAAGTATCTTGAAGCGCTTCTTCAGCGAGTGTGCGTTCTCGAAGAATTGCGTAGCTCACGCTCATTAGTTTGGGGGATGTCGCTTGGTAAAATCGCTCAAAGGCTGAGTTATCGCCAAGAGCAATACGATGCAACGCGTGTGAAAGTTCGTATTCAGTCATAGATGTCCAATTGTATCTAACATTCAGATAACAACATAGCAGACATTTTTATGTGGGTCGCGTATTTTACTGATTGATCTTGTTACCCTTCACATAAGCTGTCGCGACCAGAAGCCTTAGCTCGGTACAGCGCACGATCCGCATCACGCATGAGTGATGATATTTGAATGCTTGTATACCCGGTAGACATGCCCGCACTTGCGGTGCAGGAGAGTACATCTTTATAGTAGGGAACGCGGATTTTGCCAATGGCGCCCCGTATTTGTTGAGCGAATGCCTTGGCATTTTTCTTAGACTTTATCGGCAAGAAAATAGCAAACTCTTCGCCCCCTGTTCGAGCGACAATCGTGGTCTCGGAGGTAAATGTTTTCAGCGTAAAACCAATTGCTTCGAGAACTTTATCACCTGCTTCATGGCCGTATGTATCATTCACTTTTTTAAAGTAATCGATATCGAGCAATACCAAGCCCAATAACGTGTTGGTAGGTAGACTTAAACGTAGCTTTTCTGCATTTTTATAGAAAGCACGACGATTATATAAATGCGTTAGCCCGTCGGTGTCTGCTAACCATTTAAGCTGTTCCTGTGCGTGTTGGAGTGCTTCTTCGGCTTCCTTTCTTTCAGTAATATCGGCGGCCACCTCGAGTCGCACTAAGCGATTATCATGCCACGTTATTAGTCGATCATGGCACTGATACCAACGATTATTTCGAGTGTTTTTGAATTCCCAAACGTAACTGTCACCATTGTCAGGCAATTTTCCATTGGTGCAAAAGCTGCAAGGGCCGGACTGGTTTTTTTGTAATACTTGATAACACCGTTTACCTTTGATTCGAGTAAAGTCCGCCTCACCTGCAATATTAGCGATTGCATACTGGTTCATGTAAAGGAGCTCATATGTATCTATATCCGATACATAAACCACGGCATCTAAGTGGTTGAGAATATTTTCTAGATCTTTAGAGGTAGAGACTGTGAGTGAATTCATCACGTGATTCCCCCTCGAACGATTAGATGCACTGAATAAAAAGCCATTCTATGGATTTTTTTGTTTTTCAGCTTGAATCCGTTGATAAACTTCCTCGCGGTGAATATCGACCTCTCGGGGTGCTTCGATACCTAAACTGACTTGCGTATCAGTTGAACTTACGACGGTAATTTTAACATTTTCGTTAATAACGAGCGTTTCGCCGGCGCGTCTACTTAAAATTAGCATGGTCGTCCTGGTCTCATGTTTAATTATGAGTGGTTACTATAAAGAAAAACTCAACGAATTATGATGAATAACTGTTCTGAAAGTGAATAACGTGTCAATTAACGTCATAAATAGTACTGCTAATGAAATTAAATATAATAAATCGATGTGGTTAACTAACCGTGTAAAACTATGTAAGCGTTGTATGGCAAGGCGTGTGCGCCTTGTACCACTTTGCTAATAATGCTATTTTGTTGCGCCCTCGAGCTGATGAGAGTTGTAACAGGTGGTTGATTTTTATACCCACAATGTGGATTTGCGCCGTTTGGAGAGGCTGACCGTTGAATATTAGACTGATTCTAACGGTACTACTGGTTACGATTATTGGCGTTTGGTTACTCGATAGTCCAACACAGAATACCGCATTGGTGCCCCAACCTCTCACGCCTTTCAGTGCTGAGCTTGAAGCCGACCACGGTGAGTTGAGCGCATTAGAGCGCCGTTATATTCGTTCTTCGCGCACCGGGCGTATCGTGAAGTTACAGAACGGACAAAACCTAACCACATTATTGGGTGGCCAAGGTATTTCTCAACGTCAGGTTGCTTTATTAGCGATGAGCGCTGAACCTATTATCGATCTGGGTCAGTTGCAAACCGGAGTGAATATTGAGATCAGCCATCCTAAACCGGGTCAGCACCGCATTCGCTTGGCGCGGGAATATGGCGAGTTGGTGCAAGCGACCTACGTTGAGGGTGATTGGCATGTTGAGCTATTGCATGTGCCTACCGAGCAGCTCGCCGAAGAACACGACCTGATTATTCACAACAGTCTTTATCAAGATGCTGAGCAAAATGGCATCCCCAATGGTGTGATCAATAGTTCAGTGATGGCACTTTCGCATTTTGTTGATTTTCAGCGCCAGGTGCAGCCCGGCGATTTGATGGAAGTGCGCTTTGAGCGCACTGAAGTGACATCATTTAAGTCATTGTTCAGTCATTTGCAAAACCCGCTTCTGTTAACCTATCTACGTTTTACCAATTCGGGCGAAGATTATCGCTTAGTGCGCTACAAAGGTGCATTCTACTTTCCCGATGGGCGTTTGGCACAAAGCTTTTTGTTGAAAACGCCGCTCAATGGTGCGCGACTTTCATCGTATTATGGTAACCGTCATCACCCTGTATTGGGCTATGATCGCATGCATAAAGGAATTGATTTTAGCGCACCGATAGGCACCCCGATAATGGCGGCTGGTCGCGGTGTGGTTAAACGTGCAAACCGCTATGGTAGCTTTGGTAATGCGGTGGTCATCGATCACGGTGATGGTTATGAGACCTTATACGCGCATCTGAATGATTTCGCTGATGACCTGAAGCCGGGTGATCATGTAAAGCAGGGCGATGTGATCGGCTATTTGGGTAAGACGGGTTTGTCAGCAGGTCGACATTTGCATTACGAAGTGCACCATAATGGTCGTGCGATTAATCCGTTAGATATAAAAGCACCCGCTCAAGCGCGGCTGCAAGGCGCTGCACTCGAGGGGTTTAAACAACAACTGGCACAACTTAAATCCGCGGACAGTCAATTAGCCAGCTTGGCGCCTTAGTAAGCGCCATCACTGTAAGTTAATTCATAGCTGTGACTATAAATTTCTAAGATGTTGCCAAACGGGTCTTCCATATAAATCATACGGTAAGGCTTTTCGCCTGGATAATAGTAGCGGGGCTTCTCCATCCGTTTTTTACCGCCAGCCTCAACGATACGTTCTGCAAGCTCCTCTAAATTGGGATCTTGTACGCAGAAGTGAAAAATACCGGTTTTCCAATATTCGAAGTTGTCCTCTGGATTCTGCTGGTTATCAAACTCAAAAATCTCTACGCCTATACGATCACCCGTTGATAGGTGGGCAATACGGAATCGCTGCCATCCTTTTCCAAATACGTCGGTACACATTTCACCAATCGGACTCTGGTCTTCGGTAATTTCCGTGGGCTTCATTATTAGATACCAGCCGAGTACTT
This sequence comes from Idiomarina sp. UBA3162, assembly GCF_002364475.1. Lineage (NCBI taxonomy): Bacteria > Pseudomonadati > Pseudomonadota > Gammaproteobacteria > Alteromonadales > Idiomarinaceae > Idiomarina > Idiomarina sp. UBA3162. The sequence continues at coordinate 24,756 of NZ_DEYI01000074.1, read as the reverse complement.
CAGTATAAAACTTTACCGCTTTATCGAGATCCGGAACAGATAATCCAATGTGTGAGAAAGTTCTGGGAAATACGTTGCTCATTGCTACCTCCTGTGTTTTTGACGCTTGTAGGTTACAAAACAACCTGTCATTATGTGAAATTATTGTTTTTCATTAAATTGATTACGTATTGTTATGGTTAATCCAATTTGGTTGCGTACGTTTGTGACCTTGGCGAATACACAACACTTCACGCGCACTGCTGAACTATTGTTTATGACGCAGTCGGGGGTGAGCCAACACATCAAGAAGCTCGAGCAGCAGCTAGAGATCTCGCTTATTGAGCGGCATCATCACGCATTTGAGTTAACGGAGGCAGGGCAGCGCTTACTGCTGACGGCGTCGGACTTGGTAGAGCAACTGGAATCTTTGCCACAGTGGATATCAGAGGACCCCGATGACCGTGGAGAGGTCAGGGTTATGTCGCCTGGGAGCGTTGGGTTGAAGTTATACGATGCGTTGCTGACGTTACAAATGGATGTTCCAGATTTAGTCATCGATTATCGCTTTGCGCCTAATGCGGACATTGAGGCTCGTATTACTGACAAACAAGTGGATATCGGTTTGATGACCCAGGCCCCGATAGCAGAGGGGCTGAGATTTACGCAACTGAGTCAAGAGCAATTGCTGTTAATTACGCCGCCAATCACTCAGGAGATTGACTTTTCAACATTGCAATGTTTGGGCTTTATTGACCACCCCGATGGTTATCATCACGGAAACTTGTTACTGAGCCAAAATTTTAATGAGTTCTCTCATATGAGTGAATTTAAAAAACGCGGGTTCTCAAATCAAATTAACTTGATTCTTGAGCCAGTTAAACGTGGGCTGGGTTTTACCGTATTACCAGAGTTTGCGGTGGAGCAATCGCAAGGCGGCGAGTCTTTTAATATTCATCGATTACCACAGCCTGTGGCTGAACCCATCTACTGTGTGACGCGTAAAACTGCGAAGCTGCCCCGGCGCATTTCGCGGGTGATGCGTTATATTGAAACAAGTTTACAACGCTAAATAAGGTTGATATCGACAGGCGTGTGTTGGTAATAACTCCTGAATAAACGTACAATAATAAAAAACTCATAACAAGCCGCTGAAGGGAGTACACATTGGCGTTGCTGGCCGTTTTACCCGCATTAGTTTGGTTATTTGTTGGCTGTTTATTTCCGCATTGGTTACCTGCGTTGCCCTTCTCGACCGCTCAAGTTGTGAGCGGTGCTATTGGTGTGTTTTTACTACTTACTTTGTTTTTTCGACAGTGGCGATGGACGCACTGGGCAGCGTGGCTGGCGGGCAATGCTGGCGCTTTTTATCTGGCCGAGCACAGTGATGCGGTCAATGCACTACCCATTTGGTGGGTGTTATCGAGCTTGTTGTTGAGTTTCGCCCCAATACCTTCGTTAAGAACATGGGCAGGTAAAGGCTTATTCATTCTATTACTTGGCTTGCCACTGGGTTTGTTATGGCCGCCGCTAGGGGCGGCCATCGCCGCTTTGAATCCTTCGCATTGGTTAATGACCGCCGCTTTGCGCGATGACTACCCGCAGTTAGCGTACGGCTTGTTTGTCTTGGCAATTGCGGCAACTTGGGCAACGTTCCTGATGTATCAAGTATCAGCCGCCTATCGGTGGGCGCAATGGGCCGCGTGGTTGGTCATGATGGCGCTGTTGTTAACTGGGTCTGCGTCCGATGCGTTGAGTTGGACTGTGATTGTGGCAGCGACAGGATTGATTGTTGCCCTAGCAGACCAACTGTTGCGTTTAGCTTATATTGACGAACTAACTGGCCTGCCGCAGAGAAGAGCCTTAATGAGTCAACTGCAACACCTCAAGCGACGCAGTGCAGTATGTATGCTCGATGTTGATCATTTTAAAAAGTTTAATGATAAGTATGGTCATGATGTTGGTGACCAGGTGTTGCGTCTGCTCGGGCGAATTCTTGCTGAGCAAAAAGGACTTAAAGCGTATCGCTATGGTGGGGAAGAGTTCACCTTAGTCTTCGCCCATAACGATCAGGCGCGGTTAAAGGCGCAGCTCGAAGAGGTACGCAAGGCAGTGGCGAGTTATCCGCTCTCGATACGTGATGCCAGCCGCCCCAAGCGTGGCAATGAAGGCAAGCAACAACGAGGCCAACGTAAAGTCCAGAATAAACACATTAAAGTGACCATCAGCTTGGGGGCCACCGTGCGGGCGAAAAATGATACTGCTGAAGCGATATTAAAGCGTGCTGACGAAAATCTTTACAGCGCCAAGAAGGCTGGACGTAACCGCGTTGTATTGCGCTAGATTTTTGCTCGGTGGATAATGCGACCTCGCTTTTCTAAAAGGAGAATGTTGTGCGACTAACTGTAACGGCCCTGGTAACCACTTTAAGTCTAACTTTACTGGGAGCCTGTAGTACAAAGCCCAACCATGAGGGAAGCTCGGCGTCGACCGTTTTGCCTCCGTCAGTAAAGTGGCAAACGCAAAGCCAAGAATATCCACTCATCACTCGAGCCATATACCGAGACGCAGCGTTACAGCTTATGCAGCGTGAGCTACCGACAAACTGGGTTGTGGTGATGGATGTTGATGAGACGGTATTGGATAACAGCGGTTATCAGGCCATGCTGAGTCAAACCGGACAATCGTATTCGACAGCGAGCTGGAATCAGTGGGTCAAAAGTAAACAAGCGAAACTGGTGCCAGGAGCGAGTGACTTTATTACGTCAGTGGTGAGTGCGGGGGGCAAAGTAGCCTTAGTGACTAACCGAGATAAGCAGTTAGATAATTACACTTGGCAAAACTTACTGGCCATGGGGCTGCCCATAAATGCCGACAATACGTGCTTGATGGGGCGCAGCCAAGCGGATAAAGAAGCGGTTGATGGGCAGGCGATTGTGAATGACAAAGATTTACGTCGTCAGCAACTATCGAGCGGCGATGTCGACTGTTATAGCCCCTCTGTGAAGCCTGCGACCGAATGGTCACAGCCGCATAATATTGTGATGCAAGTAGGCGACAATATTGAAGATATTGCGCAAACTACACAAGCGTCTGCGGATCCGAACGTCTTATTGCCTCGTTTTGGCAAGGATATCGTTATTTTACCTAATCCAATGTACGGCTCATGGTAGGTCGCGCGTTACGCGCGACACCAACGTTTGCAGCTACTGGGATTTGTTGACCACTACTTCCATGCGTCTATCACCAATAGTGAGCGTATTGGGTTTACCCAATTCGACCAACAGGGTGGGGCGCATCGGAATACCGTGCAAGTTAACAGTCGCTGTCACGCGGACTTGTTGGCTGTCATAAGGTTCGAGCATCAGTTCAATATCGTAAGTGGAATTGACGCTGACGGTAGCGGGCTGATTCGCCTTGACCACCATTGAGGGCGCTCCGACAAGCTGGCCCGCTTGGTAAAGTTTGGTATCGACTCGGTAATCTGCATGTGCTGCAACAGAGGCGAGGAATAATGGTAGCGCGATAAGTGCTGACTTAATGAGGGGTTTCATTTTTTTTCTCCATTTAATCGATAACGCGCAGTGAACGATATTCATCATATGCAAACTGGTCGGTCATTCCGCTAATATAATCTTGAATTAAGCGACAGCGATAGTAGCGTTCCCAAAGTGGCGAAACGTCGGTATCGGTTGCTTTGACATAAGCGCGCACGTGTTTACCTGATAGCTTATGACATAAACGGCTTGCTAGTGGATAAGCGCGTTGTATTTTAGCCTTCTCACGCACCAGTCCTTGAAAGTCTTCGGTCGAGAGTTTGAGCAGCGGGGCATAGATATCCAGTAAGCCAAGAATAATGGTATGACCGCGTAGTTCTTGTTGTTCGACTTCGGGTTGATTAAATACTCGTTTGAAGGCGAGGTTTTGCAGCGCTTCGCTAAGCCGGTGGGCCGGGCTATCATCCTCGAGTAAGGCTTCATTAAAGTAACCATCAACCACAGCGTCAAAGTTGTCGATAAAGCGCTGCGCAGCGTGATTGACTAAAATATGGTGAACATAGACGCGTAGCCAGATAAAAAACTGGTTGTCTGTATCAATGCTGTCTTTTGCCGCGTAGTAGCTTGCTTTGGCTAAAATATCGTTCACCGAAATCGCTTTACCGTTGTACAGAAGTTCGGCTTTGTCGGGATCGCCGCCTAAACGGCTAAAGTGCTCTCGAATGCCTTCGGCAACTTGTTCGCGGTTAAGAACGTGTTTTTCGACGGCATCTTCGAGATCCGCGATGCCGTAAGAAATATCGTCAGCCGCCTCCATTATGTAGCTGAGGAAATGACGATGTCCTTGTGGGAGATCCAATACTTGGTAGAGATCATTGATCAGTGCTTGCTCGGCTAGATAATAACCGGGTTTTTTACCCAAATAACTTAATGGGTCGCTTTTACTGGGCTTGGGCTGACTTGCCAAACGAGTGTACTTCAATACCGCGGCGACCTGTGTGTAGGTTAGGTTGAGACTCATCAATGAGTGAATTAAACGAATCGCTTGCGCGTTGCCTTCGAAACTCTGCAATTCATTCTTAATATCAGCGGCGTCGGGCTCATTGAAACCGGCAAATAATTCATCATTATGTGTCGCAAACCAGCTACTTATTGCTGCCTCGCCAAAATGACCAAAAGGAGGGTTGCCGATATCATGCATGATGCACGCCATTTCAACGCAGCTCTCCATGACTCGGAACAATTCATGGGGTGAGGTGCCTTGTTCTTCTAACGTCTCAAAGTGGCGCGCTTGTTTAAGCCGCTCGCCGATCTCACGCGTTATATAGCGGCCGTTTTGTTGTACTTCGAGAGAGTGCGTTAAACGACTCCGCACCGCGGCATTGCGCTCAAGTGGGAATACTTGTGTTTTTTGTTGTAGACGCCTTACCGCCGCAGAATTTATGATCCGGCCACGGTCGCTTTCGGCGGCAATGATCCAGTCTCCGGCATTGCGAGAATACGGACGGTCAGCTTTTAATCGGGCGACGAGACGAGTTAAATTCACAATGGCTCCACTATTGACTGAGTAGAGCCTTGTTGTATCAGCCGGCTTAACGCGAAGCAAGGGCCAATTGTTAGTTGCACACGTCCTCTACCAGTGCTTTTAAACGCTTGATGCGTTTTGTATCGCCCTCACTTTCTGCTTCGGCGAGATCGATTTGTGCTTGTTGGCAGGCCTCGGACTTATCGGTTTTCATCCGTTCAATTTCATCTTTTTGATACTGCTCCATACCTTCAAGGCCGTTGTATTCATCCCGAGATTCGACCGAGCGGTCTTTTTGATAGGGCTCAGCTTGATGACTCTCACACGCTGATAGACTGGCGATCAGTGCCAATACAAACATGATTTTATTCATTGGACATCCTTGATTTTGTAATCTGATTCCTACAATATGGATGATTGTTATTTTAGTGTAAACACTGTTTGAAGTGATCGTTCAGACATTTACGCGGTGCTTACAAGTTTAAATCGTTAAATAAAAACAACAATAATGTCGTATGTTGAACTTAAAAGTTTTAATAGTAGCGCTTAGCGCCATTAAATGGGAAATGAGCTTAGTATCCGGCGCGGTGTTTTTTACGCTGTTGTTAAGCGCTTATCATCTTCCTCTGCTTACATTAGCAATGTTGCTCGTTGGTCTCACCTTATTCACGCTGACCGCTTATATTTCTGTCAATTTATTCTTGCTTCGACGCAAGCTCATCAAACATAATCTCTACCAACTGTTTTTAGCGCAAAGTGAGCACGCAAAAGGAAAAGAGATTGCGGGCTTTTTTAAAGGTTATTGAAGTGCTTAGCGTACTGGAGGTTTTATGTCTGAACAGGAAAAGGGCACGTGGGTCAAACGCGCTTTATTTGAACTATTTATTGTCTGTTTCCCTCTAATCATTTTTGGCATGGTGGTGCTTGCAGATGGCTCGTTTCCCACCATGGCTGGCTATATCATTGTGCAGTTACTGACGTTAATAGGCTATATCGTGTTTAAGAACAAGTCTGTCGGTCAATAACGTTGAGAGGAAAATACCGTGCGAGAGTCGAGTAAATGGTTGGTTGTGGTGTGTGTGACTGTGGTCATTTTAGCTATTCCGGCAGTGGCAATGCAGTTTTCAGAAGAAGTCAACTGGACGCCTATTGATTTTGTCGTTATGGCTTTTCTTCTAATGCTGACAGGCGCTGCATTGATTGCGTTTTCCCATACGCCCACCCGTGCGCGTTGGATTGGTAGCTCGGCGGTTGTCATCGCGAGTTTGGCAATTTGGATGAGCCTTGCCACCCTGGATTAACAATAAAACAACATTTTACTACACGCCATAATTTTTGTTATAACGGTGACCTTTCGCTATTTTTGAACGTATGATTCAAAAATATTAAATTATTCTAAATCCAGCGATGGGTGTCGATGTGAAGAAAAAGCAGTATATTATCGGTGTTATTGTTTTTCTAATTTACTCTGTGGTTGTTTACCAAGCCACGAGTACAGTGGTTGGTTTGCTCAAAGAACGCGAACTTACTAAGCAGAACGAACGACTTCGCGAAGTCGTGTCTTTGGCAAAGTCAAAGTTAGAGGCCGAGTTATTTCGCGACGTGTTTTTGGCTGACAGCTTAGCCACTGTGATCACAATCGACCCGCAACTGGCCATACAAAATTGGACAGAGTTAGGTGAAAAGTTGATGAGCAAGTCAACTCATGTGCGTAACGTGGGTATTGCACCTAATGATGTTATTCTACTGAACTACCCTCCACAAGGTAATGAGCGTGCAATAGGTCTTGATTTCAGGTCAACGCCCAACCAATATCGCACCGTCTTAAAAGCACGTGAATTACAAGACGTGTTCTTATCTGGCCCACTCGAGCTTGTTCAGGGTGGTAAAGCTGTAATAGCACGGTTTCCTGTTTTTAATGACTATCCGGTGAACAACGATTACTGGGGGAGTATCAGTGTAGTTATCGATTATCCTTCGCTGATGGAGGTTTCAGGGTTTGCCGACTTGAGTGATGAACCTGTAGCTATTCGAGGTGTTGATGCCGAAGGGATGGAGGGCGCGGTGTTTTTCGGTGACCAGCAGATTTTTGAAGACACCGACTTCACTTCGGTCATTAATATCCCCAATGGTGAGTGGGTCGTTGGTGCTCAGTTTGATACAGAGATTCCGGTCACTTTGTCTCGGCAATTAATGGCACTGCGTATTGGTTTGCTAATGATTGGCTTTCTAATATTTGCGGCCGTTTTCGCGCTCTGGCGATCTTATCGTGTGGTGCGTAGGTTTGCTCATGAAGATGAGCTAACGGGCTTATATAATCGCCGTTTTGTTATGGCTCATTTAGATAAGTTAACGGAGCTTAATCAGGGGCGACAAGCCTTTGCTGTTGTAAATATTGATCTCAATGGCTTTAAAGAAGTCAATGATACTTATGGGCACGAGGCAGGTGATCAATTACTGAGATTGGTCGCTCATGAGATCCTGAGTGGCGTGCGAATGACTGATATCGTCGCACGATTAGGAGGTGATGAGTTTGTCGTGATTATGCACCGCATTAAGAATGAGGACAGCGCGCAACGGTTAGCTGAGTCATTAAGACAGAAAATTGAACAGCGCGCATTGGCGTGGGGTAAAGCCAGCATCCGTCCCTCGCTTAGTATTGGCGTCGCAGTCTTCAATGCGCCTGAAAGTAGCGTTAAGGATATCCTTATTCGCGCCGATCAGGCGATGTACCGAGACAAAGCCAATCAACGGCCCGTTTAGTCGTTGTCATCTGATTTGAAGTTGCCTTGGCTCTTGCCAAGTCCTGCGCTGATTGTCAATTGCAGAGCATCAGCCGGCTTCATATCGATCGATTGAACGCAGTCTTTTGGCACCATAATCATGTAACCACCCACGTTGTAGGCCATTGGCAGGAATACGGCGACATGGTCGTCTGGCATGATATTCACTAACTTATCGTTTTTGTCTTTTGCTTTTTTATCACTGCGTTTGGTGACGATACCGATCAGTTGCATTTTACTGCCCGGCATAGTCACTAGCACGACGGACTCATCGGCAAAGTCTTTGCCCTGCATCATATCGAATATATCGTTAATGGTGCCGTATAGGTTGCGTAGCAGGGGCAATTTGTTCATCAACTTACCTGGTAATTGCCAAATGGACTGCAAAAATGACCATTGCGAGGTAAAGCCAATGAGTACTGCAAGTAATAGAAAGCTAGCGAACGCGAGCCCCGGAAAGTAATAGCTCTCGCCTAACAAGGCTTTCCAAATCGGACTCAACCATGTCTCCACTGTGACGAGCAACCAACGCGCCAACATGATGGTGACAATAATCGGTAGCAAAATGGCTAACCCTTTGAGGAGGAATTGGAAAATACGTTTCATAATTGGGTGGCTTCCTTAATTTGTAGACCATTCGATACTAATGGCTAATCAAAATCGTTCGTTATACGTAGTACACTGACACTACTTAGCTCGTTTTGGCAAATATTAAGGTGTAAATATGACACAGATTGCATTTTTAGGCTTAGGGGCGATGGGTATTCGCATGGCGCAGCATCTCATTGATGCAGGACATTCTTTGACGGTTTGGAATCGCACTGAATCCCGAGCTAAGCCGTTGCTTGAACAAGGCGCTCAATGGGCTGATACGCCGGCTGAGGCAGCACAAGGCGCCGAACTCGTGATTGCGATGGTGCGTGATGATGATGCCTCTGCAGCGGTTTGGTTGGATGAGCAAACCGGCGCTTTTAAAGGCATGAGCGATGATGCGATTGCGATTGAGAGCTCTACTTTGTCAGTGGACTGGGTAAAAGAGCTGGCACAGCAGGCTCAACAACGCGGTAAACAATTGATTGAGGCGCCCGTATCAGGCTCGCGTCCGCAAGCACAGAATGCAGAGTTAGTCTATTTAGTGGGCGGTGATGCCCATTTGGTAAAACGCGCCGAACCTGTCTTATCGCTGATGGGAAAAAAAGTCAATCACACCGGAGAGATGGGCTCCGGCGCACTTGCCAAATTAGTGACTAACACCTTAATGGGTATTCAAGTAACGACGATTGCAGAGTTGATTGGCATGCTCAAGCGACAAGGGCAAGACCCGGATGCGATCCTCGAGGCGGTATCGACGACACCGGTATGGAGCAAGACCGCAGGTATCGTGCGCAAATCCATGGTAAGCGAAGCGTATGATCCTCAGTTTCCGGTTGATTTGATTGAAAAAGATCTGGGCTATTGTTTGCAAGCAGCCGACCAAGTCGCGCCAATGACCTCAGCAGCACGCACGGTGTTTAATGAGGCGCAAGAGCAACAATTGGGCGAATGGAACATGACGGTGGTCGCCAAGCTGTATGAATAGCAGCTGTAGCAGCGACTTCGGTTAAGAAGTCGCTGGTTTTTTCTGTAACGCCCAGCTTTGCCATATCAGTGGCGCAACAATCATCGCTGAGCCGATATAGAAGTTAAGCCCTGGCTGTTCAGCAAAAAACACCATACCAATCGCAACGGCGCCAATCAGACCTGTATATTCGGCGCTGGTGACTTTTGCGCTATCGACCGCCCGATAAGCGTAGATACAGGTAGCAGCATAAATCATAATAAACAGGGTCGAACCGGTGGCAAACAGTAGACGTTGCCATTCAAACGCTGCACCTTCCCAAATCGCCATCGCAATGCCCACTGGGAGTCCCAGCAGGTTGGTTAGGAACAAGGTCTGTAAAATACCGTGTTCGCGCGGCAGCTTTTTGATCAGCAGGTTATTAACGGCCAAGCTACCCGCTACCAATAACGCCGCGACGGCAAATGGGTTAAATTCAGTGGGGTTCACAATAATGAGCACGCCCAGCATCCCCAGCCCGACAGTGACGGTACTGTGCCACGTAACGCGCTCTTTAAATGCCATGCGCGCGATGATGACTGTCAGCATGGGCGCTGCGTAAAATAACGCATTGGCAGTAGCAAGCGGCAGAGTGGTGAGTGACAGTACCATCAAGGCAGTGCCGAATAGCCAGATATGAGCACGCGCTGCATGCCAACGCAAACCTTTGGGTGCCAATCTTTCGCCACGCAGTTTAATAAGCGGCAGCAGGATAAGTACTGCACTGACTTGCCGTAATAAGACAAATTGAAACGGCGCGTCGAAGCTGTCCAACATCTTAATCAGTGAGTCCGATAGAATCGCGACATTATTGCCTAACACCAACCATAACACTGCAGCAATTAAGGCTTTATCCATGATGAACCCCCTGATGAGTTGTTGAAGATGGGGTTAGGATAAAGTGTGTTTGATATTATTAAAAATGATATTAAAATCTAGTAGCTATGAGTAATTTAGATGCTAGTGTATGAGTGTACCGTTTAGATCGATCCATTATTTCGCCATGGTAGCCCGCCGAGGCAGCTTTTCTAAAGCCGCTGAGGAGTTATTCGTATCGCAAAGCGCGGTGAGTCACCAAATTAAACTGTTAGAGGAGCGGTTAGGGCAAGCTTTGTTTATTCGTAAAGGGCGGCAGTTGTTGCTCACCGCAGCGGGAGAAGCCTTTTACCAAAATATCGAGGAGCCGCTCGCGCAAATAGAGCGTGAGTTTTCGCAACTGCAGCACGGCGATGCAGGGTTCGTGCGTCTTGCTTCTTATGGTTCATTGGCGGTGAAGTGGTTAATCCCAGCGGTTGATCGTTTCCGGCAACGCTACCCAAATGTTGATTTAACACTCACCATGCTTACCGAAGACGGTGGCTTCGAACGCGCGTTAGCGGATTGCTTTATAACGACACAACCGCCTAAGAGCGGTTTTGAAGTGACCCATTTGTACGACGAATATTTATATCCGTATTGCTCTTACGACATTCGGTCGCGGCTAGACGAACTGCGCGATCCAAGTGCTTTACTCGCCTTTCCATTACTCTCAGCCACTTATACGTTTGCCCATGCAACGCCTGGCTATGATTGGAAAATGTGGTTTAAACAAGGCGGGAAGCGCTTACCTAGCAGTGCCAAGGTGCATCATTTTAGTCATTTATTATTGGCCGCTGAAGCTGCTAAACATAGCCACGGTATCGCGCTATTGAATGAGTTTATGACGACGCAGCGGGAGCGTGAGCAAGAGTTAGTCAGGTTACCTATGCATGGACTTAAAACGGGCGATAGCTTTTATTTTGTGGTGCCGAGCACGCTTTCCAATCGCAGTTCTATTCAAGTTTTGAGGGACTGGCTTGTCGAGCTGTGTCAGTCGCAACAAGCCATCAGTGCCTATTAACGGCGCATTAAATCAGGCTGTGAGTCCCAATCGATTTCCTTACCGAGCTCGTTGGTTGGAATGGAGTCACGCACAGCGAAACGTTTAGGTAGCTCATGCGGTTCAAGCTTATCGGCAAGCCACGTACGCACTTGTGCGATCAACGTTTCTGACTGACCTGAGCGTTGTTCTGGGTCGGCTATCAGCAGTGCTTTGAGGGAGTGGCTCTCATGAGCATGATTAAGGCGCACGCGTGCATCACTGATATTGGGATGTTGGCGGATTACCTCAGCGATAGTGTCTGGATGGACTGATTTACCGCAGATTGAAAGTGTATCGTCATTGCGTTTTAGCGGCTCAAATAAACCGGGACCATGCCATTGGATGCTATCAGGTAAGTCAATGAGTTCGCGCGATAGATTATCCATTAGTTGTTGTGTGCCTTGCTTGATCCAACGCGGCACAAGTTGGTAAGGCTGATTAGGATCATTGCGAATACCAACACCTGCGGTCTCGGTACTACCATAGATCTCGAATACACTGTTGAGTCCATTACGAGTCAGTGCGTTCAGTACTGCAGGTGCGCAGGGCCCCGTTGAGCAGATGGCATTGGCGGCTTGAGGAAAGGCCGTTTCCATCTGTACAAACTGTTCAAAAGCGGCGGGAAACCCAATCAGCAGGTCATTGTTTTTAAGTTGCTGTGCTTGGGTCATTGAAAACGCCTTGTGGCCTCTTACGACCGGTATGTCGAGGAGTTCGGGTATGAGTACTGAAAAGATAAAACCGTAGATATGGTGCGGTGGTACAAAACTAACGACGCGCTGAACTTCGACATCATGACGCTTAATAAAATCGATGAAAAATTGCGCTTCGGCGAGCAACGCCATCCAATCATGGCGGTGATGTGACACCTGTGCGACCGAACCCGATGAGCAAAAGGTGATATCGAGTTGATGATCTTCACGACTCGTTTCTATTACCTCTGCCCATTGTTGTAACGTTGAGAAACGTAACAGGTAATCTTCTAATCCACTGCTGTCGAGCTGAAAAAACTCAACGACGCGGCTAGCAATGGACATCCATTCGAACGAATCGACGATGACTTCCTGTGCATCATCGGTTGCTTTGCTGGCAAAGACTATTTGGGTGTTGGGTTGCCACTGGCGACCTTTCCAGAGCTGTTCATCGCCCATGCGCATACGTCCAAGTTCATCGGCGATAATGGCACCGAGAATATCCACGATAGAGCGAGAGGTTAGTTTTGCCATGTTGTCATACTCAATTAGAGAGCTTCTTATTGTTCGACTTTTTTTTGAACAACTTTAAAAAAGCTTGTTGAACTTACGATTTTTAAGAACGATTGAGTAGTAATTTAGTCTCAGGTGCTGACTTTAGATCACCGCTTTTAAGAAAAATTTAAGGTTAGTTCCAACGCGTACAGTTGCGACCGTCCGATTTACTTTGGTAAAGCGCCTTATCGGCTCGTTTATACGCAAGGTTGAAGCTGTCTTGCTCTTGCAATTTAGTAACACCGATAGATACCGTCGTGGTAATTATTTCGTCATCATGTTCTATTTTTAAGTTTTCTATGTCTTGGCGGAGGCGCTCAACTACGCGTTTAATATCGACTCTGTCGTCAGCGTGTATAAGTAACATGAATTCCTCACCACCAACGCGAGCACATACATCATCATTGCGCAGGCTGTCGGTGAACTCAAGCGCGACCGCTTGCAATACAGCATCTCCGGCGTCGTGACCAAATTGATCGTTGAGCTGTTTAAAGTGGTCAATATCGACTAATACGCAGTAGTACTGGTTCAACCGTTCACGATTTTGATAGACCAAACGCTCAAAGAACTCATTAATGAATAAGCGGTTACTGAGCCCTGTGAGAAAGTCGGTATAGGCGAGGCGCTCGAGGCGATCGGTCTTTGAGTTGTTGATAATCAACGTTTCTATTGCCGAGCAGAGAAGACCCATGAGCTCTTTATCGAGATCGGTAAAGGGCGCGCCGCGCGAGGTTTGACTAGAAAAATTGAGCGTGCCCCATACTTTCCCGTTGATACGGATTGGCAGACCGAGATAAGTCTCTAATTTAAACGCAGCATAGCACGGGTGTCCGCTGAACTCCTTACTCGTTGAGGCGTGACGTGTAGCAATCACATCACTCGCCGCCAAAGTGACCGAGCAGTACGTATTACCGAGTTCAAACTGTGTCCCGGGGGGAATAGGATCACCGGTGGACCACGCGTATTTAACAGTATACTCATTATCAACCACTCGGCTTACAATACCGATATCGGTATTTAAGTATTCACAGCCGAGTTTGAGCAGTTTGGTAATGCGATCGGTGGATAATCCCATTGATTGTCGGTTCATCACATCATGGACGGCGCGTAATACTTCGGATGCCGATGCGTAATGAGTGACGTCGTTAATAATGGCGAAAAATCCGTTAATTTGCCCCGTACGTTGGTTTTGGTTTGGGACATACTTAATTTCAAGCTGTAATACACGCCCATTACGGAGCGTCACTTTTTCCCGCAGTGAAACGTCTTCACCCGCGAGCACTTTGGAATGGATTTTAGAGATACGCTTGTAAGATTGCTCACCGAGCACTTCGGCGACCAACTTGCCTTTAAGCTCGTCGAGCTTGACGTCAAAGAACTGTTCATAGCGCTCGTTAACGAACTGATAGCGGCGTTCAGTATCGATGAACGCCATCATGAAGGGTAGCGTGTTTGCAAGCTTTCGAAATACACGATCAATGCGCAAATGGATGACTCCATCAACGAGTTATAGTGGCAGAGTAATCAAAAGTACGGAAATTGGCTAGTGTAATTTACATTAACTCGCGGGAACCCATTGCGGCGGTAACGACCACGATTGAACATGTTGACTACCATCCCAGTTCTGCAACGTCAGCCACACCTGATCAGACGGTGAATATTTTTGGGGTGCGATGGCGTGTACATGTTGCAAACTATCACTGCCGTGTAGAATACCCACATCGTCTTGTTCCAATTGGTTCAATGGCAATGGGCGCGGGCCGATATTGATATAGGCTTGGCGGATATTTTTGATAGCGCCATCATTGACCCAAACTGAGAAATCTTTAACCCAATCTTCATGGTGCGCGTAGGGCGGTTCATTGTTCATTGGCTGCAATGCCAGCTCAAGCTGCCCCACAGGTTTTGATTCCCATACCTCGGGAAATTCCGGTGGTTGCAACGACTCGTACAGAAAATAGATGGGCAGTATGAGTATCAGACCCGATAACTTGAATTTGTTACGATGCCAAAATGTATTCTTCAAACGTGCCATATCATGCTCCTTGCTCTGACAGCTTTTGTTCACGCTTAGCCGCTTTTTTAGCGCGCGCTGCCTGTACTATTTTTGAGCTCCAAATCATAAACCCTGTGATCGACATCGCTGACAAAATGAGACCGAAAACAAACCAAATCGCTTTGGTCCAGATACCGCCGATAGTGCCATAGTGCAATGGATCAACGACATGCATGACGGTTTGCAATGGTGACATATTGGCGGGAGAGTCAGCCTGTGCAACTTCACCTGTCCATGGGTTGATGGCTAAGCGGTAGGAATACTGATCATAAAAAATGAAGTCTCCACCGCCCATAATCTTATACATATCGCGATTGTGCTCTGGCATCATGACATAACTGGGTTGTAGGTCACTGAATTGTGCTTGTGCGATTTGCATGGCTTGATCAAAGCTGACAGCGGGTTCAGCTGGGGCTTCACCACGCGGAACATCACTGATATTCACTGTCGGTGCATGAGGCTCGATATCGATATCCGCATGCCAGAGTACTTGTTGCGTGAAGTACCACAGACCCGTCAAACTCATGATCATGATAAACCAGATAGACCACGCACCGGCGTGTTTGTGAAGGTCTGAAAGGATCGACTTTTTACCTTGTTTCACCCGAATCTTAGGTTGCGTGTAGGCGCGCCAAAAACGTTTGTAGATAACCAAGCCGCTGACTAAGGCACCCATCATCACAAAGGACATCGCCGATACCAGATAGTAGCCGACGCTGTAGCTACTTTGCCAAGGGAATAGTAGCCAGCCGTGCAGAGATCGCATGAAGTTGATAAAGGTAATACCTTGATTGACTTCCTGCACTTGGCCTGTGTATTGGTTGACGTAAGCTATGCCCGCTGGAACGGAGTCAGCAGAAAACATCACCGCGTTGGTCAGGTAAGACTCGAACGTCATGACGGTTGTTATATGTGCGGATGGATACAGGGCTTTAACCGCAGCGACGCGCTCTGACATAGCGATTGGCGCTAAATCATTGGGGTTTAAAGCACGTGCGTTTTCGTTAAATAGCCAAGTTAACTCGTGGCTAAATACCGCGATGGTGCCTGTGATACAGACGAAACAAAATACGATCCATATGGGGAGCGAACACCATCCGTGAATTTTAAACCATTGCCTTTGCGTCATAGGGCATTCCATCATTCATTAAGATTGCCTGAATGATATTGCTAATAAGAACAATTATCAAATGTATTTGGCTATATTGATGGAAAATGAGTAATACCTAGCGACCCGAATCGCATTTAAATTGTGCAACGGAATCGCCTAACTCGCGCGCGAATCGGCTTAGTTGCTCGGCTGTCTCCGCATTGGTGCGTGCATCCGCTAAAATGTCATTGGTTGCGTCTTTAATTCGCACGACATTTTGCGAGGTGTCATCAACGACCTTCGACTGTTGCTCAACAGCAGTGGCAATAGAGGCTGAACGGTCATTTACTTTAATTAACTGCTCATTAATTTCAGTAAATAGGTCGCCAGAACGCGCTGCTTCTTGTCGGCTTTCATCACCTAGCTCATTGCACTCTTCCAATGACTGTACGATAACCGTTGTTTGCTCTGAAAGTTGTGTCGCAATTTGCTCAATTTCATTGATAGATTTTTGCGTACGCTGCGCTAAATTACGTACCTCGTCTGCAACAACGGCAAATCCACGTCCTTGCTCGCCCGCACGGGCGGCCTCAATCGCTGCGTTTAGCGCGAGTAGGTTAGTTTGCTCGGCGATACCATTAATAACGGCAACAATATCGCTGATGCCTTGACTGCGTTTGGCAAGTTCAGAGGCATGTTGGTTGCTATTTGCCAACCGTTCGGCAAGGAAGTTGACTTTCTCAACGGCGGAGTTGATGACGCTGCGACCCGTTGAGGCCTGTTGAGCAATTTCGTCGACTTGTTGCGCTGTACCCTCGGCGTCTTCGGCAATGGTATGTGCCGTTGAGCCCACCTCATCAACCGCCGCGGCCACCTGTTCGATTTCCGCATTTTGTTGCTCGGTTTTACGAGAAGAATGTGACACGGTACCGGATAGTTGTTGAGATAAGTCGCCCACGCTCACACTGGTTTTTCGAATGTTGTCTATCACGCTTCTAAAATAAGCGAGTAGTTGATTGACGTGATCAACCGCTGCACCAAACTCATCGTTTTGATGTTTATCCAGCTGCAGTGACAAGTCATTGTTCTCTTGGATTTGACTCAGCTGAGCTTTGAGCGTCTGTAATGGCTTGTTGATCGAGCGTGTTACCCAGTAGAGCATCACAATCATGAGCGCGATAACTAGTAAGGTCATGATAATCGGTAGCCAAGTGGCTTGAGCTTGTTGTTCGGCGAGCTGTTCATTGAGCACGTTGCTTAGGTTACTAAGTGTGTCATTCAGCTCACTTCCTTGTGTTCTGAGCTCGCCTTTGAGCCCATCCGTGAGCGTGTAACCGATGGTTTTTGAAAGTGCAGCGAAACGGTTAAATTCAACTAAGTACCCTTTGACTTTACTTTGGTCACTCGCGGAACCCGCCAATTGGCTGCTAAGTTGGTCAGCAATACGTGCGACCTTATCGACGTAACCATCTTCCCAGCGCAGCATAAAGTCTTTTTCTGCGCGCCTAAGTTGCAGTAAAGTCACTAAGGTGGCGTTATCGTTACGCTGATCAAGCACCGCCTCAAGTTGGTGTGTCGCATCGCGAAGTGCCCCGTAGGCACCCAGTTTCCTTGTGAGCCCGCGATCTACCATCGCTTGCTCAAGCGCAATAAAACGCTGTTGATAAACGCTAACGGCATCGTCGATGCGATCAAGTAATGTTAACACTTCAGGGTAAGTGACGGTTTGTTTCAGTTCTTTTGAGGTACTATCAATACGCGCAATTTGCTGCTGAGCTGACTGACTGTACTTGAGGTCACTGTCGAGTAAGAAGTTTTTCTCGGCTATGCGTAGTTCACTGATCAGGCGACTGAGTCGTGATTGTTGCTGATCGGCCTTGTTTATCGATGCGATCTGAGCTTGTGAGAAAAGAAAAATCCCCATTAACACCAGCAAGGCAACAATAACGCCTGTACCGAGTAAGTATAACTTCTGCTTAATCGACATTGAAAATCCATAGTTTGAGGGTGAGCGGCGTATAGCAATGAACTCAAAGAACTGAAGATTCTTTGTTTATCGGCCATTCATTATAAGGATTTAGATGAAGCTTTTATGACAGTATGGCGTTATAGCTTAATTCTTCTAGCGAGACAGGGGGCGAAATTAAATAACCTTGAATCAAATGGCATCCCAGCGATAGCAAATGATCGGCTTGCTCTTGGGTCTCCACGCCCTCGGCGACCACTTCACGATTAAAGCGACCGCACAAATAAATGATGCTTTCGACAATCGCTTCATCGTTGGTATTCGTTTTTAGGTTCGTAATAAAACTACGGTCAATCTTGATTTCATCAACGGGCAAACGTCTAAAATAAGTGAGAGAAGAGTAGTGTGTGCCGAAGTCGTCGAGTGCGGTACGATAGCCACAGAGGTGGCAGCGCTTCAGTATGTCGACCGCTTCATCGAGGTCATCGATTGTGGTGGTTTCTAAAATCTCGAGCGTAATACCATTATCGCGCCCAGTATTTGACTCCGACATGGCTTCTAACCGACGTTTAAATAAATCGCTGTTGAAGTAATCACCGCTAATATTAACACTGACATTGATTTTGTGGCCTGAACGGCGCCACATTGCTGCCAAGTGATGTGCTTCATTCAGCACGTGGTGGTCGAGCGCTATCGCGGCTTGTGAACCTTGAATTTGTGGAATAAACGCCCCTGGCATCAATAGACCTCGGGTTTTGTGACGCCAACGACTGAGCATTTCGACACCCACTATTTGGTTGGTGTGCATATTAAATTTGGGTTGGTAGGCAAACTCTATCTGCCGATCATCGATGGCATAAAGGAGCTCTTTTATAAACTCTATCTTATGTTCTCGTTCTAAAGCTTGCTTGGCATCATGAATACTGACCTGATTCTTGCCTTCACTTTTCGCTTGATACATTGACTGATCTGCGAATCGGATGAGCTGTTCAGCATTAGGCGTATCATTGGGGTATACCGCAACCCCCATACTCGCCGACACCATGATAATAATGTCGTCGATTGAATACGGTTGCGCGATAGCGTCTATAATTTGTTGATAGTCGTCTCTATTAGCGGGTCGGTTCAATAGCACGACAAATTCGTCACCACTAATGCGGGCGATAGAGTCTTTAGATGACACGAGATGCTTAATGCGCGCAGCGACTAGCTTGAGTATCTTATCACCAACTTCGTGACCATAATTATCGTTAACAGGCTTGAACCCATCCAAGTCGATGTAACAGATAGAAAACTGTGAAGGGGCTTGCGCATGCGTGAGCTTTTTGATGTCTCGATCAAGCTGACGCCGATTGGGCAAACCCGTCAACTCATCATGAAAGGCGGCATACTGCAGGTTGACGGTAAACTGCTTGCGCTCTTGTACCATGCGGTTACGCTCGATTAGTACACCCACAACCGAGGTCAGCGCATGCAGAGAGTCAACGAAAGCGGGCGTGTATTTATTAATACGATTTGCTAGGCCGATTAATCCGACCATTGTCTCACCGGAGTATACGGGGATTCCCACATAGTTTTGGATAGGCGGGTGGCCGTGGGGTGTACCTCCCGATCGGTTATCTTCTGCTGGGTTATCGGTTATCAATACCTCACCGGTAACCAGGGGTTTACAGAGCAAGTTGTCGAGGTTTCTAAATTCTAAGCCATTACCTTTATTGCGCTCAAATAGCGCATTGGTTTCCGCGTTCCAAGCGATGTTAGTGAGGCTATGGACCTTGAGATAGGGTTGCTGCTCCTCATCGTAGAGGACCTCACCGATTAACCCAAACGCGCTCGAGGTTAGTTTTAGAATGTCATCGAGTAGAATATCAAAGGTGAGTTGATCGTTATGGGTTGTTAGCAATAAATGCTGCGCTTTGATAATCACTTCATTTAGTCGGCTGGGTTGCACGGCATCGGGCAACGGAGCACGACTTCGGCGCATGAATTCGTACTCGATCATGTGTACGAGATGACGTTGAATCTTGAGCTCATGACTGCTTATTGTCCGTGGCGAGCCGTGAATCAGACACAGGGTGCCAATACGCTGTCCATTGGGTGCATGTAGCGCAATACCGCAATAGAAACGTATAAATGGATAGCCCGTTACCAAGGGGTTATTAGAAAACCGACTGTCGGTTAATGCGTCATTGATGATAAAGGGTTCATCGCTTTGAATGGTGAACTGACAAATGGATATATCGATAGGCGTCTCACATAGCGAGAGGCCAATTTTCGCTTTAAACCACTGTTGGTCGTCATCGACCAGGCTTATTAAGACGATATCGGTATTGAATATCAGTTTCGCGATATAAGCGATATTGTCGAATGCGCGCTCGGAGACAGAGTTCATTAACCCCGATTGTATGAGTGTCGTGGCCCGAGACGATGGCATAAACTGCACCCCTGATTCTTTTTATATAATAAGAAGAATACTTTTTTGAATACAATTTTAACAAATATAAAACACGTGCTGTAAATGTCTAGCGTATATTGTTTATATTTCATCCACGAGGTGACATCTTTTGTAATTTGCGTTGTAGCGTGCGCCGGTGCATGCCTAGCGCTTTAGCCGTTGCACTGATATTGCCTTGGTGGTCGAGCAGGGTGCGTTGAATATGTTCCCATTCGAGTTGGGCGGGCGTCAGTGTGGTTTCGGGTGGTTCTGTGGCAAAGAAATTGTGCGTCGGAATAAGCCTTTGAAGCAGGGTGTTGAGGGCGACCGGCTTGGCCAGGTAGTCGGTTGCGCCGCGTCGCATTGCTTCGACCGTAGTCGCTATACTTGCGTAGCCAGTGAGCATGATCAGATGGTTTGGGGTAAAGTGTCGCTTGAGTTGAGCGATGGCATCAAGCCCCGATTCATCAGTCAACATCATATCTAAAATGATCCCATGACAGTGCGATGATTTGGGTGCGTTGAGCGCCTCTTCCGTGGAGGCAAATGCTGCCACCGAAAAGTCGGTTTTTTGAGTGAGCCGACGTTGTAATACACTACGATAGCTTGTGTCGTCATCTATGATGATAAGGGAAGCGTTATCCACGTGACTACCTCATTATTTGCGTGAGTCCAGCGTAGCGTTCCGCCAAACTTTTCTAAAGTGGCATTACTGATCACTGCCCCTGCACCATGACCGTCATCGCTTGGCATGAGTCGTTGTCCGAGTTGACTCAAATTATCTGAATGGCCGGCATTGCGTACTTCAATACAGAATCCGTTTTGGTGGGTCATAATAGACGCTAAAACGGGCGCGTCGCTGATTTGCTTTTGCGCATCGCAGGCATTGACAATGACATTGCTTAGCGCGGGTAACAGCGTGCGGTCAGCGTTGATGTTGACCGACTCAAGCTGATGCTCGACCTGCCAGCTGATGGCGACTTCAGGACGCGCCAACTGCATCACATGTTGAATCTCCGTCGCTAGGGCAAGTGCATTGATACTGACAGTACGTTGATGACGTACGTCGTCCGTGACATGGCGCCAGTGCTCGAGCTTATTTTGGATGCGAGAAAATTGTAGACTGAGGTCGTTTAACCAATCGGGCGTGGGCTGCGTTTTTTCTAGTGCTTCCTCGAGAAGCCACTGTGCTGCCTGTGTCGGTGTCGCCAATTCGTGTGTAAGTTGTGCGGCGGCGGTACCTATTGCCAATAGCTGCTCGTTACGTAATTGCTTTTCGCGCAGTGCGTGTAGTTGATGCTCTTGTTGATTAAGCCGATGACGTAAGTAGAACACTACGGTCATTATCAAGACACTGGTAATCGTGAAGCCAAGCAGCATGCCCTGTGCATGAGCAAGCATGGCGTGTCTGGCATCGAACTGAGTGAACTGCCACTGGGTCCACTGCGCTGCGATGCTTAAGCCAACAACCGCCACTGCTGCGGAGTGAGGTAGCCAAACGCACGCCATCACGACTGGAATCAAGAGTACCGCGCTGAAAGGGTTACTTGCGGCGCCGTTAAACGCGATAAGCAAGTTGAGCGCGACTATTTCGAGCAGTAGCAGGGCAAACATCCAAATGACTGTGAGGCGGCGTTTGCGAAACACCGCCATACAGATAAGCAAAATCATGTTACCGCCTCATTAAATACACTCAGAGCAAGCTTACTTAAAATGTATAACGGACGCCAAAGTTTATTGAACGTCCCGCGCCGGCAATATTATCAAACCCGTCGTTGGCAGCCGCTTTTTGCGCCGCAATATTGACGCCGCCGAGTGGCTGTCGGTAAAACTCATCCAATACATTGGTGATACCCATATTGACCTGCCACTGTGCAGCGGTGTAACTGAGTTGCCAGTTGATGAGTTCATAGGCCTCAGTGCGGTTTTCCAAACGCTGCGGATCGACACGATCTTTTTCTGCGACGTGTTCAATTGCAACGGTTTGTTCCCATCCCCCCCATTGCTGACTGAGCGCGACGCGCAGGGTCAGTGGTTGAATCTGATAGAGTGGACGCCCGTTGTGTTGTTCGCCATGGGTGTATTTTGCGGACGCACTCAGCCGCCACTCGTCAACCCCCAAGAGTTGACTCCAACGCTGGTTATATTGGGCATCGATACCTTTTAGTGTGGCGTCAACATTGGTCATCTGTAGAATGTTGCGCGCCGTTACGGGGGATGTACCGCGATTAAATGTACCGATCACCTCAGCATCAACGTAGTCATCTACTCGCGTATAAAACGGACTTAGCGAAAGTTGCCAATCATCGTGAGCGCTTTCTAATTGATAAGTTGCACTGAGGGTTTGCGCTGTTTCTGGCTTTAAATCAATGCGTCCCACATAACCATTGCCGTCACCGAACCAGCCAATCATAGTGGTTGCCATGGTTCCACGTCCCCAACTGTAGCGCTCATATAAATTGGGCGCACGATTCTTTTGTGCGATACCCAGTTCGAGGGTTTGTAGTGCGTCTAGTCTATGCTTAACGGCCACGGTGAAATCGACTAGGGTGTCTGTTTGTTCGCGCTTGGCTTGATTAAAGGTTGTTGCTGCAGTTGCATCAGGATTAGGCATACCCATCATTGGACTATCGTTGTATGGCTGTACTTTTCCCGCATCGGTGCGTACATGCTCGATGCGCACACCCGCATTAATCCACCAATCGCTGGTCAGTTGCGTATCTGAATCGGCAAATACAGCGATGCGCTGACGTTTGCCGTCATTGATATTGATGTAGGGGTTGGGTCCCATCATCATTGAGCCAGCCAAGGCAGGCCAGTAATCTTCGAGTTGATAATCGAATAATTCGTGACCTAGCGTAATATCGCTTGCATGAGTTCCTATCAACGAGATAGGAAGCGCCCAATGCAGTTTATAGCTGCGATCACTGGCATCGGTGATCATCGGCATCGTGCCGGGCTTTTCGTCCGTGAAGAACCCCATCTCATGCTCGACTGATTGCCAATTAAAGTAGCCCGTGAAGCGAGCGCCTTGAGCCAAGTTTCGTTGGTACTTAACATGCGCCCCCAGACTTTGATTATCGGTCATGTCCATATATTGGTTGGGAAAACCTTGATAGGGAATGGCTTGCGCCGTGAGCTTAGTGGTCAATTGCTGCCGTTCATCGCGCCAAGCCGTAGTGAGAGCATGGTTTTGCGCTTGATAGAGCGTATCGAGCACGGTATCGCCATGACCGTCTTCATAGCTGTTGGACGCCTCGTAGGCTCCTTGATAATCAATCGACCAATTTATGCTCGCCCACCGGGCGCCTGCGCCGGCTAACCATTTGTCGCCGTTACTTTGATACTCGCTTGCGAAATAGCCTTGCTGCCAGGAGAGCTGCTCGGTATCGCTAAACTGAGTACGCATTTGTTCTAAATTGATAACACCCGCGATGTTGTCACCTCCGCTACGCACCGGTTTTATACCGGCTATAACTTGTGTTGCCGCTACTTGATTCGCTGATATATAGGAAAGTGGAGGGTTCATTTGATTAGCGCAAGCGGCGGTTAACTCGGCGCCATCGATAATCACTTTAACGCGATCACCCATCATGCCGTTGATAACGGGCAAGGCCGATACGCCGCCGGCTGCAGAAAAGTCGACGCCTTGCTCGCGTAGCTGTTGAGATAAATCACCCAAAGGACGCTGACTTTGATGGCCTTTGACTTCAATAATTTCGGTGGCGTCCTGAGTGGTCTCAGCCTGACTTGAAAGCGCGCTCAGGGCGGTGAAAACAAGAAAACTAGTACGAGTGAGTGTAAAGGATTTCTGCATGTTTATAGTCCGATGGTGAACACGTTAACTTGCAGCACAGTTTACAAACTGAATCGTGCTTGACCATGTGACAAATTGTCGCACCCTTCATACTTAAATTAACTGTACATGTTTGTAAGTACTCACCTTTACGAACCTTTTACGCTTTCACACCTTGTTGAATAAGGCCTCACGGCATACTGTTTATACGTCATCGGACGGCTTGGGTGACCCCCCGAATAACTCAGAGCCGTCGGTGGCACTTTATTTGATTAGGAGCAGGTCATGACGATCGATTGGGCGGCAATAAATCGACAACTCGACGAAACCCTGAAGCGCAGAGCCCAAACGCGCTGGCATCGTCGTGCACAGCCGCGCAGTGTGCAGCAGCTGCTCAGCAAAGCCGAAGTGGAGGCTCTGCGAACCGAGTTTGAACGCTCGCGTTCACGCTAATCGTAACGCGCAAGCAAGCGGCTGAGCCAAGGGTGCTGGAAAGGCTGTTTGATAGTAATTGCGTAAAACTGCTCAAACAAATTGGGTAATGTCACATATCTTTGTAGCCGCCGACTATCGAGCTCGTCTTTGACCACAACGTCAGGGATCACAGCCAATGCGCCGCCGTCACGTGCCAACAAACGCAACATCGCCATATCATCCGCCTCAGCAATAATTTGCGGCGACCACTGATACTGAGTCGCCAACATATCGAATCCCGAGCGTAATGGCGCGCTGGTCGGTGGCAACACCCATGCGCGGTTGCATAGTGCAGGGTCAGCCAATGATTGAATTGGTAAACCGGGGATACCGATGATCGAGACGGGTTGACGAGCGAGCAAACGGCTCTGCCAAATGTCCTCGTCTTGACCCGCCACATCGGTATTTGCTA
>NZ_DEYI01000092.1:0-4429 GCF_002364475.1 Idiomarina sp. UBA3162 | reverse complement strand
TGCTTCGTTGAAATCGAAGAAGGCGTTGAAGGGCTTGTACACGTGTCAGAAATGGACTGGACTAACAAAAACGTTCATCCTTCTAAAGTGGTTAACTTGGATGACACTGTTGAAGTTATGGTTCTTGAAATTGACGAAGAACGTCGTCGTATTTCTNNGCTTGGAAGCGTGTTAAGCACCCAAGTGAAATCGTAAACGTTGGCGATGAAATCACTGTTAAAGTATTGAAGTTTGACCGTGAACGCACTCGTGTATCTCTTGGCCTTAAGCAGTTAGGCGAAGATCCATGGGCTGATATCGCAAACCGCTACCCAGAAGGGCATCGTTTAACTGGTCGTGTTACGAACTTGACTGATTACGGTTGCTTCGTCGAAATCGAAGAGGGTGTTGAAGGTCTTGTTCACGTATCAGAAATGGACTGGACTAACAAAAACGTTCATCCTTCTAAAGTGGTTAACCTGGACGACACTGTTGAAGTTATGGTTCTGGAAATTGACGAAGAACGTCGTCGCATTTCACTAGGCCTTAAACAGTGCAAGCCTAACCCATGGGAAGAGTTTGCGAAGAACCATAATAAAGGCGAGCAAGTTACTGGTAAGATCAAGTCAATCACTGACTTTGGTATCTTCATCGGCCTAGAAGGCGGTATCGACGGTTTGGTTCACCTTTCAGACATCAGCTGGAACGCAACTGGCGAAGAAGCGGTCCGTGATTATAAGAAAGGCGAAGAAGTGACTGCGGTTGTAATGCAAGTTGATGCAGAGCGTGAGCGTATTTCTTTAGGTATCAAACAGCTTGAAGAAGACCCGTTCAACAACTTCTTAGCGGCGAACAAGAAAGGTTCTATCGTAAACGGTACTATCACTGAAGTAGACGCTAAAGGTGCTAAAGTAGAATTAGCAGATAGCGTTGAAGGTTATATCCGTGCAGCTGACATCTCACGTGAGCGCGTTGAAGACGCAAGCACTGAGTTAAACGTTGGCGATAGCGTTGAAGCGCGTTTCATGGGCGTGGATCGTAAGAACCGTACGTTGAGCTTGTCTATCCGTGCGAAAGACGAAGTTGAAGAAAAAGAAGCCGTTGAGCAAGTGAACAAACAGCAAGATAGCTCTGGTATCAACAGTGCTATGGCTGACGCGTTCAAGGCTGCTAAGACCGACGATTAATTAAACCTTGAGTGAGGAGGGTGCCAAGATGACAAAATCGGAGTTGATTGAGAAATTAACCCTGAAGTTTTCGGACCTTCCTCCGCGAACGATTGAGTCTTCTGTTAAAGATATTCTTGAGCAGATGATTCAAAGTTTGGCAAAGGGTCGTCGCATTGAGATACGTGGCTTTGGGAGTTTCTCACTTCATTATCGAGCGCCACGTATCGGTCGTAACCCGAAAACCGGAGAGCGAGTTGAGTTGGACGGTAAGTACGTCCCTCACTTTAAACCGGGGAAAGAGTTACGGGAACGCGTCGACAATTTTAATTAGTTTGCGTTCGTACGTTGAAAACGGCATGCTATACTGGCATGCCGTTTTTATTTATATGAGGCTCGGAACGTGCTTAGACGGATATTAATATTAGTTCCCATCATCCTCTTGTTTTTGCTAGCACTCGCGTTTGGTGCGCAAAACCCAACCGCTGTCAGTGTAAACTTTTTAGTAGCAAAAGCAGACTTCTCTGTAGCAGGTTTAGCCGCGATTTTTCTCGCTGTTGGTTTTGCCATCGGTCTGGTCTTGTTAATGCTGTATGGCATTAAATGGCGTATGCGCAATGCCAAGTTAGAAAGGCGATTAAAGCGAGCAGAGCAAAAGGCGACTGAATCACGTGAAAAACAGTCGTAAACATTTATGTTAGAACTGTTGTTTTTACTTCTTCCTGTTGCCGCAGCCTATGGTTGGTTCATGGGACGCAACAGTGTGCGTTCAGAAGAGCGTAAAGAGCAGCAACAGTTCTCAAAGAAGTATGCAACGGGACTTAATCTATTACTCTCCGATGAACCCGATAAGGCTGTTGACCTGTTTGTCGAACTGCTAGACGTTGATAGCGACACACTTGAGACTCATTGGACGCTAGGTACTTTGTTTCGCCGCCGTGGCGAAGTAGAACGCGCCATCAAAATCCATCAGAATCTCATTAACAGAAGCAATATCACAGAATACGATCGGCTCAATGCCATGTTTGAGCTCGGTAAGGATTACTTATCCGCGGGCATTTATGACCGAGCAGAGCAAATGTTTGCGCGTTTGCAAGACCACAAATTATTTAGAAGCGCGAGTCGACATTATTTACTCGAGCTTTTCCAAGCGACCCATGATTGGGATAAAGCGATAAAAGTCGCTCTGCGACTTAATAGAGATGACCACATAGAAACCGTGGTAGGACAGTTGTACTGCGAATTATCGTTGACAGAGCAATCGATAGTTAAGCAAATTAAGTATTGTAAAAAGGCGCTTAAATACGATAAGCGCTGTGTACGAGCGAGTATTTTACTGGGTCAAATCTACGCTGGACGTAACCAACTCAGAGAAGCCATTCACTGTTATGAATTCGTGCTTGAACAAGACAAACAGTTTATCCGTGATGTGTTGCAACCCCTCAAAGCCTGTTATACGAGCGTAAATGATGAAGCGGGCTATATCGAGTTTCTTAATCGATGTGTCGCCGCTAACGCAGGTACCAGCGCGGTAATCGAGTTGTCAGAATACTTATTTGAAAACCAAGGCGGTGATGCCGCAGAACGCTTTATCCGTTCAGCGATGGAGCAACACGCAACCATGCGCGGTTTCCACCAGCTCATGGACTTTCACATTCGGGCAGCCGATGTCGGCAATGCTCGTGAGAGTTTACGCATGTTACAGAAAATGGTCGCTGAGCATATTAAACAACGTCCGAGTTATGCTTGCCGCCAGTGCGGCTTCTCAGGACAAACCCTCTATTGGCAATGCCCTTCATGCAAGACATGGGGCTCCACAAAACCCATTAAAGGATTAGACGGTGAATAGCAAAAGCTTACCTTTGATTTACGTTGCGCTCGATTTTGACACGGCGGGAGAGGCTAACCAACTCGTAGAACAACTTGACGCGACGTCAGTTGGGCTTAAAGTTGGCAAAGAATTGTTTACTGCCGCTGGACCTGAGGCGGTTAAACGTTGGGTGAAACAAGGCTTTTCAGTTTTTCTCGATCTTAAGTTTCACGATATTCCTAACACGGTCGCAAAGGCGGTGGTACAAGCGGCACGACTCGGCGTAGACGTAGTCAATGTTCATGCGTCAGGTGGCCGCACTATGATGCACACGGCAAAAGCGGCACTGGAGAAAGAAGGTCACCGCCCGTTATTGATCGCGGTCACTGTGCTGACAAGTATGAGTGATGAAGATTTATCAGAAATCGGTATTCAGCGTAATGCTGAAGAGCAAGTCTTAGCATTAGCAAAATTGACCCAAGCGGCGGGCTTAGATGGCGTCGTGTGTTCAGCTCAAGAAGCGAAAATGTTGAAATCGGCATTGGGTGATGCGTTCAAGTTGATGACGCCAGGTATTCGCCCCGCAGGGAGTCAACAGGATGATCAAAAGCGTGTTATGACACCAGAGCAGGCACAGCAGGCGGGCGTCGATTATATGGTGATTGGTCGACCGATTACAAAAGCAAGTAATCCTGCACAGGTAGCGTCTGAGATAGTTGCATCCTTGGCACATTAATCACGTATTTACAACCAAACTATCCCCATTTTTTCTCCTCTTCACTATGCTTGTTGCGCTGAGTTGCTCAGCGTGGCAAGAGGAGAAATCAATGTTACGTAAATTTTTATTACCTGCGGCCATCGTCGC
The DNA here is from genome assembly GCF_002364475.1 of Idiomarina sp. UBA3162. Lineage (NCBI taxonomy): Bacteria > Pseudomonadati > Pseudomonadota > Gammaproteobacteria > Alteromonadales > Idiomarinaceae > Idiomarina > Idiomarina sp. UBA3162. The sequence continues at coordinate 609 of NZ_DEYI01000092.1, read as the reverse complement.
ATTGTCGGGCCTGTCTATTGGCAAAGTAGCGGTAGCTGCGCCCGTGCATACGTCCACAGCACCTTATTTACAAACTGCAGAAAGCAAAGCCGATAAACTTAATATCAATACCGCCACCGCGGCTCAAATAGCAGCGGCGATGGTCGGTGTTGGTAAGTCTAAAGCTGAGAATATCGTTAAGTTTCGCGAGCAACTGGGCGGCTTCAAAAACTTAGATCAATTACTTGAGGTTAAAGGTATTGGTCAGCGCACGCTTGATAAAAATCGAAGCAAATTGACGTTAGAGTAGTGCTACGAGCCAGTGGGAGTAATAAAAAAAGGCTGCCGAGTGGGCAAGCCGTTCGGTTAACGTGGTGCTTTTTTTAGTATCATCCTAAAAGCAACTGCATATAAAAATATCTAATTTTTATTTGTAGTTGCTTTATTACTTTTGAATTCTGATTCCCATACTAAGGTTAAGTAAAGTTATTACCTCAATTTAAAATGCTATTACTATTTAGTGCTCATTGTACGGTACTTAGTAATTTCAAAATGATTTTTGGAATCAATCGCCTGTTGTAATCCCTGCAATTGATTTAGAACGGTTTATACCTTGCATCGCTTGCTTGG
>NZ_DEYI01000038.1:3599-3827 GCF_002364475.1 Idiomarina sp. UBA3162 | reverse complement strand
ATGAAATTCTGCCAACACTTTAAAGTGATGAAAATGGCGGGCGCATACTGGCGTGGTAACTCCGATAACAAGATGTTGCAACGTGTTTACGGTACTGCGTGGGCGGATAAAAAACAGTTAAAAGCGTATCTGCAACGTTTAGAAGAGGCAGAAAAACGAGACCATCGTAAGATTGGTAAGGCACAAGATTTGTTCCACTGGCAGGAAGAAGCGCCAGGCATGGTATTT
>NZ_DEYI01000038.1:0-3256 GCF_002364475.1 Idiomarina sp. UBA3162 | reverse complement strand
TTTTGGCATCACAATGGCTGGACCATTTTCCGCGAACTCGAAGATTTCGTGCGCGAAAAGCTTCGTGAATACCAATACCAAGAAGTGAAAGGTCCGATGATGATGGACCGAGTATTGTGGGAAAAGTCAGGTCATTGGGAGAAGTTCTCAGACCTGATGTTTACGACATCATCGGAAAACCGCGAGTACGCGGTAAAACCAATGAACTGCCCAGGTCACGTACAGATCTTTAACCAAGGCCTTAAGTCTTACCGTGATCTGCCATTACGTATGGCCGAGTTTGGATCGTGTCACCGGAATGAACCTTCAGGTGCGTTGCACGGACTAATGCGTGTACGTGGCTTTACACAAGACGATGCGCACGTTTTTTGTACAGAAGATCAGGTGCAAGACGAAGTCGCTGCGTGTATCAAAATGGTCTACGAAACATACGAAACCTTTGGTTTCGATAAGATCGATGTGAAGCTTTCAACACGCCCTGAGAAACGCCTCGGTGATGATGCAACTTGGGATCGCAGTGAAAAAGCTTTAGCGGATGCCTTGAAAGCGCATGATATCGACTTCACCTATTTACCTGGTGAAGGTGCCTTCTACGGTCCTAAAATTGAATTTACTTTGTTCGATTGCTTAGGTCGTGCGTGGCAGTGTGGTACAATACAGTTAGATTTCGCCTTAACAGGTCGTTTAAATGCGACTTATGTAGGTGAAGACAACGAACGCCATACGCCTGTGATGATTCACCGAGCCATTCTCGGCTCACTTGAACGTTTTATGGGCATTCTTATTGAAGAGTATGCGGGGAATTTCCCGTTGTGGCTCGCACCGACGCAAGTCGTGTTGATGAATATTACCGATAATCAACGCGATTACGTCAATAAAGTAGTGAAATCCCTGAATGAAAAGGGAATTCGTGCATCAGCCGACTTGAGAAATGAGAAGATAGGCTTTAAAATCCGAGAACACACTTTAAAACGTGTTCCCTATTTGCTAGTTGTCGGCGACAAAGAAGTCGAGGCTGGCGAGGTTGCGGTTCGTACTCGTAGCGGCGAAGACTTAGGTAAGTTCCCGCTCGAGCAGTTTGTTGAGCAGTTACAAGCAGAAGTGCGAACACGCAAAATCAATTAAATTAGTTTGGAGGAATAAACCATTAAAGGCGGAAAAAGAACTCAGAAAAGCGCTGACAAAAATCGTATCAATGACGAAATTCGTGTTAATGAAGTTCGCTTAATTGGCACGGAAGGTGAACAGATCGGTATTGTAAGTATCAATGAAGCTCTTGAAGCAGCAGAAGATGCTGGTGTTGATTTGGTCGAAATGAGTCCAAATGCTGAGCCACCTGTCTGCCGCCTTATGGATTACGGTAAGTTTCTCTACGAAAAGAGTAAAGACCAGAAAGAGCAGAAGAAAAAGCAGAAACAGATTCAGGTTAAGGAAGTCAAATTCCGACCTGGCACAGATGAGGGCGACTACCAGGTAAAACTGCGCAACCTGCGTCGCTTCCTCGAGGGAGGTGACAAAACTAAAGTCACTATCCGTTTCCGTGGCCGGGAAATGGCACACCAAGAGTTGGGTATTGAGTTGCTAACTCGTATTAAAGACGATTTAGACGAAATCTCAACTGTTGAGTCGTTCCCTAGAAGGGCCGAAGGTCGCCAGATGATAATGGTTCTGGCGCCGGCTAAGAAGTGATTGTGGTACACAAGTAGTTCAGCTTCGGTTGAACTCACCCTGTCACACTTTTAATCAACAATGCGGAGTTTTATTTCATGCCAAAAATGAAATCAAACAAGGGCGCGTCAAAGCGCTTTAAAAAGACTGCTTCAGGCGGTTACAAGTGCAAGCAATCTCACTTGCGTCACATTCTGACTAAGAAGACACCTAAGCGTAAGCGTCAGCTTCGCGCGAAGAGCATGGTCCACGAGGCCGACGTCAAATTAGTCGATCGTATGTTACCATACGCGTAAGGAGGGATTAGCAAATGGCACGAGTTAAACGTGGTGTGATCGCGCGTGCGCGTCACAAGAAAGTCCTAAAGCAGGCGAAAGGTTATTATGGTGCTCGTAGTCGCGTATATCGCGTTGCGGTGCAGGCAGTTACTAAAGCAGGTCAATACGCATACCGTGACCGTCGCAACAAGAAACGTCAATTCCGTCAATTGTGGATTGTTCGTATCAATGCGGCAGCGCGTCAAAACGGTTTGTCATACAGCCGCTTTATCAACGGTCTGAAGAAAGCATCGGTAGAAATCGATCGCAAAATCCTTGCCGACATCGCTGTACATGACCAAAGCGGTTTTGCAGCCTTGGTTGAAAAGGCGAAAGGTGCACTGTAATCGGCAATAAAGGCTTTGCCAAAAACCGATAAACAGATTTAAAAGGGAGCCAATTTGGCTCCCTTTTTTATGGCTTTTTCGTTAGAATAGAGCTTTCGTAATTTGCATGATAGGTTGAGGGAACGAATGCAGTTAGAACAAATCGTTGAACAGGCGCAGCAAGCTATTGCTGAAGCTGATTCGCCGCAAGCACTGGACGAAGTGCGCGTTGAATACATGGGCAAGAAAGGTCGGTTAACTGAGTTGTTAAAAGGCTTAGGTCAACTTGAACCATCTGAGCGTCGGGACGCTGGACAAAAAATTAACCAAGCTAAACAACAAGTCCAAGCTGATATTAACGCCCGTAAAGAGATTTTAAAGGCGGCTGAGCTCGAAGCAAAGCTTGATGCTGAGCGTATTGATGTGACCTTACCTGGACGCGCTAGCCAAGTGGGTGGGGTACATCCCGTTACACAAACCATTCGCCGTATTGAATCATTCTTTGGTGACTTAGGTTTCAGTGTGAAGCAAGGCCCAGAAGTGGAAGACGGCTTTCACAACTTTGACGCACTCAATATTCCGGCGAATCACCCCGCACGTGCAGACCACGATACGTTCTACTTTACTCCCTCAACGATGCTAAGAACGCAAACTTCGGGTGTGCAAATCCGTACTATGGAGGCTGAGCAGCCACCATTACGCATCATTTCACCAGGTCGCGTTTATCGTAACGATTATGACCAAACGCACACACCGATGTTCCATCAGGTAGAAGGCTTGATGGTTGATAAAGACGTGAGCTTTACGCAGTTAAAAGGCATTTTAGAAGACTTCTTAAATAACTTTTTTGAGGAGTCGTTAACGGTTCGTTTCCGTCCTTCCTATTTCCCGTTTACTGAACCTTCTGCTGAAGTGGATGTAATGGGTAAAGATGGTAAATGGTTA
>NZ_DEYI01000105.1:0-3633 GCF_002364475.1 Idiomarina sp. UBA3162 | reverse complement strand
CACTGATATACCAAGTTGTTGTGAGCTTTCCTTTACTGTCTTTAACCACCTTGAGGCGTCGTTTGTTGTTATGGTCATAAGCGTATTTTGCTTGGTTTTTTGGGTTTTCGACTTGTTTCAATCGGTTCGCATGATCCCACTGAAATTGTTGATCCCCTGAACGCAGCTGGTTGCCTACCGCATCATAACTGATACCTACGTCAGCATGGGTGAGCGCTTGTGGTCCTGCTGTATCGGTTGTACGTAATCCTTGTCGGTTGTAGCGTTTATCTTCTCCTGTGCCTGTATTTCCGCCGTAGCGTAAGGTTAAGTTGTTGTCACCTAGAATTGGATCGTTGGTGTTCTTAGAAATAAGGTTACCAATAGGATCAAAACGGTATTGAGTGAGTTTTAATTTATTTTGCTCGAGTGCAATTCGATACCAATCGTCGTAGTCATAAAAGCGCGTTTGGTCGAGCTCAGAATATTGATTCTCGATCCCTAGCTCTTTGGCAATGGTCTTTTTATCTTGCTCTGTTCGTTGGTCGGTGATGCCGAGTAAGTTCGATACCTCATCATACTGATAATTGAGTGACTGAAGGCGTGTTCTGTCCGAATGACGAGTGGTTTCTCGGCTTTTGAGTCGGTTCAGCGCATCGTATTCATAGTCACTTTGCATGCCATTACCATATTGAGCATGGCTCAATTGCGCAGAGGCACTATAGGAAATGTTGTTTACAATGTTACCCATCGCCAATAATTCACCGCCTTGACCGTATTGGTAGTCAAGATGGGTACTATCTGGGTAAGTCAGTTGTGTTAGCTTACCGGCGCTATTAAACGCGCGCTTAGTTGTATAAATATCCGATTGTTGCCCAAAGGCTTTGATTTGGCGTTTTTCAACAGTACGACGACCGTTTTGATCGTAACCAAACCAACTACTCCCTGCTTCATCGATAACTTGTGCAAGTCGGCCTTTCAAATGATGGAGTTGTTTATCTTGATTATTATCGTATTGGTACTGCTTAGAGATTCGGCCCTTGGTTGGATTGAGAATAAGCGAGTGAAAACCTGTTGCTGGGATAGCGGTTTGGTCTTGATAGAAGCGCTCTTCGAGTTGTCTGCTAAGGCCATCATAAAGATAAGTGTGTGCCATGCCTCGCGAATCTATGGTGCCAATTAAATTGCTCGCGGCATCATAGTTAAACCAAGCTTGTCCACGGTTTGGGTCGTCTCGATACGTTTGGCGACTTAAACCGTCATAAAGCATAGTACGGGTATTGCCAAACGCATCGGTTAAACGGGTAAAGTTATCGAGCGCATCATATTCATACTGGGTGGTCCAATCTTGCAGAGTGCTTTGCTCACCATTGACATCAACACCAACGTATTCTTTTACCTCTCGTAATTGACCAAGACCATCAAATATTAACCATTTACCGGCTCCGCTGTGTTGGCCTCCGATAACAGTTTGTGCGGTATCTTGTACCCATGACTTAAGAGGCAAGTACTCGTTATAAGTAAATGTTTCACCTTGTGAGTCAGTGGCTGGCAGGTATTTACTGATTGTGCGGTTAGTCGCATCGTATTTGCTTCGAATTACTTGCGTCCCCGTCCCTGAATGAAAAGCCATACTCGCCGAAAAATAAGGCATGCTTTCACTGGCCAGTAATCCACGGCTATCGAAATTATTCTTCAAACTGACTCGTGGGCCTTGTTCCGTTTGGCTTACGTTCATTAGATTACGCCCACCACCATCATAATACTGGCGGCGTTCAATATGGCGGCCATCTTTTTCAAGGCGCTGTAAACTGCGGATCCAGTTAACCATGACGCCATCAAAATTTTGCTGGTAATGATATTCAAACGATTGAGTCGGCGCACTAGTGCTGTCACCCGGAGCAATGATATCAGTGACTCGACCAAGGCCGTCATACTGTATGTGAGTTTGCTGTTGGTTAAAATCCTCAAATTGAGTCATCACGCCCAATGAAGAATCGTAACTCGCACTGGCAACCAGGCTCTGGCCACCCAAATGTAGCCTCTCTTTTATTGGGTATATTCCCTCTTGATAAGTTACGCTAACCTTATGTCCAGGTTGCTCGCCATAAAGAGGGCCAAAGAATTCTGTCGCGTTACCGTAAGAGTCGTAGTGTGAACGCTGACTAAAAATAGTTTGGTTATTCTTACTTGGTGAAATCCATTTTTTCGTCGCGGTTAGGTTACCCGTTGACACGGCGCCTAGGTTGCCACCACTAAAGCTTTCATCGTCATAAAACCATTGAGTTTTCGCAACCAGTTTACCCTGTGCATTGGTGATGGTTTTTTCAATGGGAAGATGTAATTGCCAGTTGGCCAATGACGTTGCATTCTCCGCACTGTAGCGCCAATGGGTTTCACGCTGATCTTGAAAGCGACCGTCTAGGCGGCCATGTTCGCGTTTAAGAATTAAGTTACCAAAATCATCATATGCGTAATCCCAAGCAAGAGTGATAGGGTTTCCACGCCCTTGTTCAATCAGCGTTTTCTCTTGGCGTGTTTTACTTGCAAATGAGACGAATTTGTCATCGTCGAAACTGTCAAATAAACGCTTTGAAGACCACTGATAAGTTTCTCGCCAGAATAGACGTCCTTCCGCATCTTTCTTTTCTATTTTCGATATCTTTCCGCGCAATGCTTCGTCTTTAAGACCCAACAAAAAAGAATACTGAGTTTGACTTTCCGGTGCTGATTTTGAAGCGAAATCGCGTTGTGTTGCTTCGCTAAATCCAACAAATTTACGCTCTTTTGCAAAGTAAAAGCCGTCACGGTATTGATAACTTTTTATCGATGCTTGGCCGGGTCGACTGGCATCTTTTGTGGTGACTGACTTGACGACTTGCATCGCCATAGGCAGGGTATGTTGCCACGGGGTGTTTTGCTCTTCATCACGTAACATCTCAGAAGCAACGGTTGCGTATTGTATGCTTGACGTTTGCCCTATGCCATTATCGACAGAAAGCAATTGGTTCGGTAAATTTCCTGGAATTACTGATAAATAGGTAAAGGATTTTTCATATTTTCCAGGACGAAACCACACTATGTCGACAACACCATTGCCATCAATATCAGCCAGTTTGGTTTTAGAAGGTGCGATTTTATCGGGGTGCGTAAACTCGATAGGGCGACCGAAAGCTAATGTTCCTTGAGGCCCTGATAGTCCTTTGCTTGGCCAAATAGTGACTTTGAAACCATTAAAGTAAACAAGGTCAGCAAGGCCATCATGGTTTAAATCGGCAAACTGAACTTTATCCGTATTGTGGATACTTTTCGCAATTTCGCGAATGTTATCAACCTGAATGGCCTCTGAATAGCCGCCCGTTCCCTTGCCAGCGAAAAAGTACATCGACTTTTGATCCATATGAACTAAGTCGTTGAGTCAGTTGCTTGAAGCGAAACGAGATGCGGAGCGCGATGGTTCATCGTCAGGCAAAGCCACTGTCGATATTAGTGAGTTATTGAAACAGGAAGATTTAGATACTCTGGATAACTTTGTTACCGAAACGGGCAACGTCGATTTGTCATTGGTGCAAGCAGCGCTGGCCAGTTTAAAAGAGGACCTGAAAGACGTGCCGCGTGATGACGCCATTAAGTACACACAAACTTTGGCGGTGT
>NZ_DEYI01000023.1:0-5733 GCF_002364475.1 Idiomarina sp. UBA3162 | reverse complement strand
GCCCCAGTAAAATCCTGAGAAAGTGAAGTGTCTGGTATAGATAGGCAAGGTCACATCCAACGCTAAACCACCATTTTCCACTAAGCGAGGCGAAGAAACCTGATAGTTTTCAAATAACTGCGCCGCAGGCGACGACAGATCATATTGCTTGGGTGCTTGGCTAGTCCACAATGTCATCGCGGGCGTTATTGGATAAGCGAATAATAAATCTTGGTTACGCCAAACGGATACTCGCTTGACCACAGGGCTCTCTTTAAGAATAGAAACCGCGAGCAAGCGCGTGTTGACGGGTTCAGTTACAGGCTGCACGGAAAAATATGAGGAAAATGCAAAGGCGGCACGCGACGCCTCACCAAACAATTGCTCCATTTGCGAGCGAATACCGACTAATTCCGTCGTTGCTCGGTTGTTTTTAAGTTGCTGATACTGCGATGTCGTTAAATTAATGACCCACTCGACACAAGCGACGCCGACCAAAAATACAACGACTAACAAACCATGAAGAAAATTAAGTTGTAATCCTTTAAACCTATCTAGCAACAGCAAATATCCTTAATCACAATCAGTTAGGCTACCTAATGAGGTGCCCTAATTAAGTGCATTGTATCGTGAATTCATAATTAATCCATCCACATTCTCAACAGGTTTTGATAGCTCTTTGAGAGCAGAAGGTATTGTTCACTGCGTCCCTGAGTTTCGAATTCTTGCATAACGGCTTGCTGCATATCAAACAATAAGGCACGCTGCTGAGCATCTCTTACCCAACTCTGACACCAACCGACTAACGCAGTACGTTGACCTGCAGTCACAGGCTCTACCTGATGCAAAAAGTGACTTGGATAGATCAGCACATCCCCCGCATCTAAGCGCCAGCTTCGTTCACCACTATGTTCCTCTATCGTCAATGCACCACCTTGGTACTCATCAAGCGCAGATAACGAAAGTGTAAAAGAGATATCGGTGCGCGCTTGATTCATGAGTGCGTCATCCACATGAACACCATAACTTTGCTCATTTTGATAGCGATTGATCATGCTTCGTGCAATTGTCTTCGGACGTAAAGCAGCCTCCACCCAGGGGTTTCTCAGCATGCGCTGAAGCGTAAAATCAACCAGTCCTTGCGCTTTTTGGTCAACACTCAATTGCTGATTGTTTTTAACAGATTTAGCCCCTGCCCCCGCGGATAATTTGCCATCAGTGAAGGTATGCTGAGCAAGTTTCTCGTTAATTACATCAATGGTGGGTTTATCGATGACTTGCTGTAAGTGGATAATCATATTGAGAACATACCTTTTATTTGCGAATAGTTATCATTTTTGAGATTATAACTGAAATAACATTGAGCAAAAACAAGGATTCCATGATGAGAGAAAAACGCAAGAGTTGGATTGCGGTCAGTTCGGCGATTGGTGCCTCGGTGGTCATCAGTCACGGTGCCGTTGCGACAACCAGTCCACATACCAGCCTAGCCCCCGCTACCTTACTCACTGCGCCGGGTCCAATGATGGAAGGCGAAGGTGAAGGTGCGGTGAGCGTGGATTTAACCACCAATGATTCAGCGTTTTTAGCGCAACTTGGTTTAATACGTGGTCATTTATGGGTCGGCATGAAGCTTTATGAGCAAGGTCATCTAGAAATGGCGAAGACCCACATGAAACACCCCGGTGATGAGCTCTACGCGGGCTTAGTGAGTGCCTTCGAAGCGCGCGACCTACCGGGCTTCGCAAAACCATTGAGCGATTTAGCCGATAGCGTCAATAATGATGCCGATAAGGCCGTCGTAATGGAAAACTACGCCGCATTAAAAGACGCTATTGCGGCTAACGAACCTTTGGCATCAATGACCGCAGCGGAAGTACTAAAAAGTATCGCCAGCATGTTACTCACCTCAGCTGATGAGTACGCCATTGGTATCAAACAAAACCAAGTGGTTAATGTGCATGAGTTTCAAGACGCGTATGGATTTCAGCAAATCGCGTTAAGCCGTCTCGATGCGTTGTCTGAGGCGCAACAAGCAGGAGCCGAAGAGGCTATCGCAGAAACGCGTAAGGTTATTCAGGGACTCGACGAACTCTGGCCAACCACCACACCTGAGGGTGAGCTCGAAGGTGATGCAAGCCTGATTTACGGTGCGGCTTCACGCATCGAAATGGAAGCCAATGGCATTTAACGCGCGATTTTGAGTGCCACTTTAAACTGACGCCAGTCTAGAGTGGCTACCAGCAATAGTTCGCGTAAGGTGAGCGTTCGGGGGTTAATTCGCCCCCGATGATTCCATTGATGACCGCAACAGGCAGCGGTCATGATACGTTTTGTTGGCTTCAACAATGTTAAATGGGGGGATTCACCCTCACCGCTGAAACTAAACCATCCCTGATAGTTTAAATGCACTCGATGGTGATTACTATCGACGCGGTCAATGCTATCAAGCACAACCGTCTTAAACTCACTCGTTTCATAACGTACGGGAACCACAAGACCCAATGCCGCATGCTGCTTAAACCACGCGTGTTGTTTTTGTGCTGTACCTGTTCCTGCTGGGCAGGCTGTTGCCTGAGGCGCTTGCCAACTGGCGTTCTGTGCATCGAGTTGCAGCGGACTGTGCTGTGCCGCTTGCAATGAACCGTGTGCGGCATGGCGTACGTAAAACGGAAGGCTCGCTAAACGTCGGCGCAATAAGCCGGCATCTAGCTCTTCTTGTGAGAGTTGTATTAATGTTCTTTCATACAAAGCTGAGCAGAGCTCAGCGATATCGCTGTGCTCTGCTATTGGCTGAAAAATGTCGGCCTGTGAATTATCCAGCTTTGACTTCTTGTCGACCGCGGTATGGCGCTTTGCCATCCAACTCACCTTCAATGCGTAGCAATTGATTGTATTTGGCTACACGATCTGAGCGGCAAAGCGAGCCCGTTTTAATTTGACCGGCGGCCGTGCCAACTGCCAAATCTGCAATGGTTGCATCTTCAGTCTCACCTGAACGGTGACTGATTACCGCAGTGTAACCTGCTTTACGCGCCATCTCGATCGCTGCCAAGGTTTCTGTCAGACTACCAATCTGATTAAATTTAATCAAAATTGAATTTGCGATACCTTTATCAATACCCTCTTGCAGGATACGTGTATTGGTTACAAATAGGTCATCTCCTACGAGTTGCACGCGATCACCTAATTTTTCAGTTAATACTTTCCAACCATCCCAATCCGATTCATCTAAGCCATCTTCGATTGAGATAATAGGATAGCGATCACAGAGCTCAGCCAAGTAATTCGCAAAACCCTCTGCATCAAAGGACTTGCCTTCGCCGCTCAGGTTGTATTGACCGTCTTTGTAAAATTCAGATGCAGCACAGTCTAACGCAAGCGTTACATCGTCACCCATGCGATAGCCTGCTTTTTCAACCGCTTCGACGATGACTTGTAGCGCTTCTTCGTTAGAGCCTAAGTTCGGCGCGAAACCGCCCTCGTCGCCCACTGCAGTGCTCAAACCACGCTGCTGAAGCACTTTTTTCAGCGCATGGAAAATTTCAGCGCCCATACGCAAGCCTTCTTTAAAGCTTGACGCGCCAACCGGCTGAATCATGAACTCTTGAATATCGACGTTATTGTCCGCGTGCTCACCACCGTTAAGGATGTTCATCATCGGTAGTGGCATGCTGTATTCTTCAGGCGTGTTGTTAAGCTCAGCAATGTGCTGATACAACGGCATGCCTTTATACGCTGCTGCTGCTTTAGCGACGGCCAAAGAAACGGCCAAGATAGCGTTGGCGCCCAGTTTTTCTTTGTTATCGGTGCCGTCTAAACGCAACATAATTTCATCAATCGCGTTTTGGTTAACCGCTTCAGCGCCACGCAAGGCTTCGGCAATCGCACCATTAATATTGGCAACCGCTTGCTCAACACCTTTACCTAAGTAACGGTTTTTATCGCCGTCACGTAATTCAAGCGCCTCACGCGAACCTGTTGAAGCACCACTAGGAGCCGCAGCACGCCCCATGTGGCCTGATTCTAAATAAACGTCGGCTTCTACCGTTGGGTTACCACGTGAATCCATAATTTCACGCGCAACAATACGGGTAATTGTGCTCATTATAAAATCCTTATTAATTAACCTAAACGCTCTTTGTTAAACTGACCGGCGGCCTCGATAAAGCCTTTAAATAGGCCATGGCCGTCACGCGGTGTCGAAGTAAACTCAGGGTGGAACTGAACCGCAATAAACCAACGGTGTTCAGGAATCTCAACCACTTCAACAAGACGTTTATCATGCGAGAAACCCGAAAACTTTAAGCCCGCTTTCTCTAACGCTTCGATGTAGTTATTGTTAACTTCGTAGCGATGGCGATGACGTTCTTCAATCACTTCAGCGCCGTACATTTTGCTTGCTTTCGAACCTTTCTCTAAATGACACTCCTGAGCGCCTAAACGCATCGTGCCACCTAAGTCAGAACTCTCATCGCGCAGCTCTTTTTGACCGTTGGCATCCATCCACTCGGTAATCAAACCCACCACCGGTTGTTTACAATCCGGTTCAAACTCGGTGCTGTTCGCATCTTTCAGCCCAGCCACATTGCGTGCGTACTCGATAAGCGCGACTTGCATACCTAAGCAAATACCTAAATACGGAATATTATTTTCACGCGCATACTGCGCGGCTTTTAACTTTCCATCGATACCTCGATCGCCAAAACCACCCGGCACTAAAATAGCATCGACATCAGCGAGTTTACTGGTACCTTTGGTTTCGATGTCTTGTGCATCAATATAGCGAATATTAACCGTAAGACGGTTTTTTAAACCTGCATGCGCAAGGGCCTCATTTACCGATTTATACGCATCCGGTAACTCAACATACTTACCAACAAAGCCTACGGTCACTTCACCGTTAGGATTTGATTCTTGATACAGTACTTGCTCCCATTCGCTCAAATCAGCCTCTGGGCAATCAAGACGGAAGCGATGCGTCACGATCTCATCGAGTCCTTGCGATTTCAGCATCGACGGGATCTTGTAGATACTGTCTACATCGCGTAAACCAATGACGGCTTTTTCTTCGACGTTAGTGAAAAGCGCGATTTTTGAGCGCTCTGAAGGTGGCAACGAACGATCCGAACGACAGACTAAAACATCCGGCTGAATACCAATCGAGCGCAGCTCTTTCACAGAGTGTTGCGTAGGTTTGGTTTTTACCTCGCCCGCCGCACCTAAGAAAGGCACTAACGTCAAATGCATAAACAAGGTGTGATCACGGCCGACTTCGGTACCCAGTTGACGAATCGCTTCTAAGAAAGGTTGTGATTCGATATCACCCACGGTACCACCGATTTCGATAATCGCGATATCCGAGCCTTTGCCGCCTTCAATAATGCGACGCTTAATTTCATTGGTGATATGCGGAATGACCTGAATGGTCGCACCGAGGAATTCACCTTTACGCTCACGACGGATAATGTCTTCGTACACGCGCCCGGCAGTAAAGTTATTATTACTCGTCATACGTGTGCGGATGAAGCGCTCATAATGACCTAAATCGAGGTCTGTTTCTGCGCCATCAACGGTGACGAAAACCTCACCGTGTTGGATCGGGCTCATAGTGCCTGGATCGACGTTAATATAAGGGTCGAGTTTTAACATGGTGACGGTGAGACCGCGAGCTTCCAGAATTGCGGCCAACGATGCTGCAGCAATACCTTTACCTAGCGATGAAACTACACCACCGGTGACGAAAATATAATT
>NZ_DEYI01000035.1:0-21381 GCF_002364475.1 Idiomarina sp. UBA3162 | reverse complement strand
TTCGTTGTCTGCCTCAAACGTGGGCCGTATTTTAGACATTTATCTCCGCGGGTCAAGGGCTATTTTTCAATTTTAATTGATTTTTTTGCTGTTCGGTCAAAGTTGAATCAGTTCGTTTCTTTTATGACCAATTTTCCCAGTAGACTGTACAAACTATGCGCTTTTAAGCAAAACAGCTATAGTTAAATACACAATTCGAAAAGACAAAAGATGATAGGAGTAGGGTTATGGCTGATATCCGTAGCTACCATGAAAAGGAGCCGCAATTAGGCGAGCGCGTATATATAGATGATAGCTCAGTCATCGTAGGTGAGGTTACTATTGGCGATGATGCAAGCATCTGGCCACTCGTCGCAGCCCGAGGCGACGTTAACTATATCCATATTGGCGCTCGTACCAATGTACAAGACGGTTCTATTCTTCACGTGAGTCGCGCAAGCGCTGGTAAACCGGATGGCGACCCACTTATTATAGGAGAAGACGTCACTGTAGGACATCAGTGCATGTTACATGGTTGCCGTATTGGTAATCGTGTATTAGTCGGAATGTCCGCTATCGTTATGGACGGCGTAGAAGTCCAGGATGACGTCATCATCGGCGCGGGTAGTTTAGTTCCACCGGGTAAAGTATTAGAGTCCGGCTTTCTTTATGTTGGTAGTCCAGTAGAAAAGAAAAGACCACTGAACGATAAGGAAATGTCATTCCTAAGCGCATCAGCAGAAAACTATGTTCGCTTAAAAGATGAGTACCTGATCGACGTTAAGCCAATATCGTGAATCACGCGCGCAATTAATGAAAGCGGCGCGAGGCGAGTTTGTTCAGTTGTAGCAGGTCAGTCTTATCTTCTAAGCGGCCTGCTACAACATGAATCACACCTTCACTCATCTCAATAACTCCTTTAACCCATAATAGTTGAGCTGATAAGAAAGCCTTTCTATATAGAGTCGCCGTATTGGCCCAAACGACGACATTCATATTGCCCGTTTCATCTTCTAAGGTTAAGAAGGTGACACCACTTTTAGTGCCCGGCCTTTGTCGACAAGTCACAAGACCGATCACCTCAATTACCTGTCCAGAGCGACAGCCTACTAAAGCCTCGGCAGTAATACACTTAATCACTTCAGGGTGGTTACGTACGAGCGCCATTGGATGCCGACGTAAGCTAAGTCCGGTACTCGCATAGTCTGCTTTTATATCTTCAGTCTCCGTCGGCTTAATTGAGATCTCACTCTTGCTATCAGCCACTTCACTAAAAAGTGGCATTTGCTGATCGCTAAGTGACAAAGCATCCCATTGGGCTTGATAACGATGTCCTGATAAAGATGTGAGTGCATCAGCTTTTGCTAAAGCTTGAATATCTGATTCATGCAAGCCCCCTCGGCGTAACTGCTCAGTGTTAGCAAACAAATCGTCCGTACGCGAGTTCAACAACAACTCGGTTCGTGAGCGAGATAGTCCGAAGATCTGGCGTAAGCCAATACGCACACAGTTCCCTTGCTCAGCAAGCCATTGGTAATCCCATTGACTATGATTAACATCCGCAGGTAGAAAACGGACACCATGGCGCTTTGCGTCTTGAATTAATTGGGACGGTGAATAAAAACCCATGGGTAAGCTATTTAATAAGCCTACAAAAAATGCCGCCGGATAGTGCACTTTTAGCCAAGCCGAGGCATACGCTAAATTAGCAAAGCTCGCCGAGTGTGATTCTGGAAAGCCATACTGACCAAAGCCACAAATCTGGTGAAACAGCCGTTGCGCAAAGGATTCACTGTAGCCTCGCGCTCGCATACCGGAAATCAGCTTATGCTCAAACTGCTGCAATTTACCAGTACTCTTCCAAGCTGCCATAGCACGTCTTAACTGATCGGCTTCACCCCCACTAAAGCCTGCCGCTACCATCGCCAACTTAATTGCTTGCTCTTGAAAGATAGGCACACCCAGCGTCCGTTGCAGAACTTGCCTCACTTCATCGCTGGGATAATCCACTTTTTCTTTACCGGCTCTTCGGCGTAAATAGGGATGCACCATATCGCCTTGAATAGGTCCTGGCCGGACAATCGCAATTTGTATGACTAAATCATAAAAAGTGTTGGGCTTAAGGCGCGGTAACATGTTCATTTGCGCGCGAGATTCAATTTGAAACACACCCACCGAATCACCTTGCTGCAAGGCCCGATAAACAACGGGGTCTTCTTGAGGGATATCGGCTAACCCAAGCGTTAGATTGCGTTTTGCTTTTAATAACTCAAGCGACTTACGTAATGCAGTCAGCATACCTAGCGCCAGCACGTCGACCTTCAACAGCTTAAGTACTTCAAGATCGTCTTTATCCCACTGGATAACGGTACGATCACGCATACTGGCATTTTCAATGGGGACGAGTTGAGTCAGTTCATTGGCTGCGATAACAAAACCACCCACATGTTGAGAAAGATGCCGTGGAAACCCCATGAGCTGTTCAGTTAAAGATAATAAGTGCTGCCCTCGTTTGGACTGAACGAGAGCAGGGTATTGCTCAGCAAGTTGCGCCTTCCAGTTCTGTGTTTTATCTCGACGATCGAGGTTTTGTCGATACGTTTGTAGTTGTTGCTCACTAAAACCGAGAGCTTTACCGACATCTCTAAAAGCACTTTTAAAACGATAGCGAATAACAGTTGCCGCTAATGCCGCACGCTTACGGCCGTACTTTTTATAGATATACTGAATCACCTCCTCACGCCGCTCATGCTCAAAGTCCACATCAATATCAGGGGGTTCATCTCGCTCTTTGGATATAAAACGCTCAAACAACACATCGAACTGAGCGGGGTTAACCGCGGTAATCTTAAGGCAGTAACAAACTACCGAGTTTGCCGCAGAGCCTCGCCCCTGATAGAAAATCCCCTGAGACTGAGCAAACTCAACTAAGTCATAAATGGTAAGAAAGAAATACTCATAGTGTTGCTCAGCTATCAGCTTCAGCTCTTTCTCATACTGACTCACAACAGACTCTGGAATGCCTTCTGGATAACGTTGCTGAGCCCCCTGTTCTGTAAGGTGACGTAAATACTGCTGTGCCGTCATACCTTTAGGTACCAATTCGGCAGGGTATTCGTAACGTAACTCCGACAAACAAAAAGTGCAGCGGTCGGCTATTTTTACAGACTCCATTAACCAGTTGGCTGGGTAACACGCCTGTAATGCCTTTAGATCTCGTAACCGACGTTCGCTGTTTAATGCACAGACCTCCGGATGCTGAACCAGCGACTGGTTAGCGTTAGTCGCACTCAGAATATCCAGTAATGGTTGCCGACTTTCATCATGCATAACCGCACCATTCGAGGCTGTCACAGGTAGTTTAACCTGTTGACTTAAGCGACAGACCATCCGAAATAAGGCTTTGTCATTATGTTGGTAGTGTCTTTCATAGAGTAGCCATAAACGATCGCGCCAGTGACGCTTGAGTTGATGCCCCAAGTTTAAAGCTTTAGCGTAAGAAAGACCCTCGGTGTCGCACTGTGGCCACCATAGCAACAGCGCTTCATCAAAGCCATGCAAAAAGTCATCCAGCTGAACGGCGTATGAACCTTTCTCGGAACGTTGTCGAAATAAAGTAATTTTCTCACACAAGGCTGCATAGGCGCTGCGAGTAGGGCATAGCACCACAAAAACACCTGCTCCAGGCACCATAAACTCACTCCCTACAATGAGTTTAATAGCCTGTTCGCGGGCCGCTTCATAAGCACGCACTACACCAGCGACTGAGCATTCATCGGTTACTGCAATCGCCTCGTAACCGAGCTCTATTGCTCGATCAACAAACTCACTAGGGTGAGAGGCTGAACGCAAAAAACTATAGTTCGACAAACAGTGCAGTTCTGCATAACGCATCAGCTAAACCACCCCTGTAAAAACCAGTGACTCTTTTCAAAGAAAAGCCAGCCTAGTCGTTGTTGCTCATCTTTAGCGAGCCAGTAATCTCTGCAGACTTCAGACGTTGACCACCAACCCGACTGGATTCGCTCGGGTCCTTCTAATAACTGCCATTGCTCAATCTGTACTAACTCAGGTTCCGTTAATAACCAAAGTGGCCGTCGCGGCGCATGCCGCTGAACTGTGAGTGTTGTCACTTGAGCGGCGCGCTGTTCATTGATTAAAGGGCGAGGATCACTCGATAGCTGCGGGCTATAAACGGCTTTTTCACCGAGCCGAGCTTGTAATCGGCTGACTAACTCTGTGACCGTTTGCTGATGTGCAACACCCTTTGTTAATAAGGATCCGGAATCACGCGTCAATTCAAATAACTCAAGCGCTCTCATCTCAATAGCGATAACTGGCGCTGTAAGCGGATAGCGGTTCATTTGTAACTGCAGTAAATTAAGAAACTCAGACGCTCGCCAGCTATCCGCAGCCAACTTAAGCGGCACAGTCGTTGGTTCCATATCACGGTGCTGTAACTCAATGGTTAACTGGCGAATCACTTTTTGCCGCTGATATAAAAATTGCTCTAACTCTTGTAAGAGCCGTTTAAGAGGAAACAACATACCTTGCCAGTGCTGTATTTCCGTCACTAAATCCAATTGCGTAATAAAGGCATCGCGGGGACGGAAAAAGTCAAACGCCTGTGACTCATTGCCTTTTAAACACTGAATATCATCCACCATACCTGCGCCAAAGCGCTTACCGATATCGGCTGCAGATAATGACCAAAGTTGCTTAAGTTGATGAATACCTGTGCTGAGCAGACGCTTTTCAATTTGAGAAGAAAGTAACAACTGCTTGATAGGTAAGTGCCCCAGCTCATGTTCAATCACACATCGATCCGTACTGAGTTGTTCAATACCTGCACACGCCAAACATTGTGCCGAGCGGGCACTAAACCCTAAACTCATCTGATAACTCACCCCTAGTGTATCGAGCTCTTCTTTTAAGTGATCGATTAAAGGTTGAGTACCTTGATAGAGCTTCAGCAGGCTATCAAGCTCGATAGCAATACCTTGCGGCTTAAACAGTACTTGTTTATCAACGGATAAATATAATCGCTCAGCCAATCGTGTTAACACCCGCGACTCTTTTTCTTCAGAGTAGGGCATAAATACGGCATCGTTGACTAATGTATGGGCTAAAACCGTACTGTGACCCACTTCTAAACCTTGGCTAAGCGCAGTCTCATTACACTGTAAAAGCCACTCTTTTTGATGCTCCTGATAAACCAGCGCGACGGGCAACGGCTGAATCTGCGGTTGCAAACGCTGTATGTTGTCGAGCAATAGCCGAGGAAAATGTAAATAAAGCCACAGTTTCATAAACTGATATTATTAACTGGCCAACCATAACGACGCTTAACAACATCCACTGTGTGATTAGGATGCAAATGCAGCCGGTTAGTATAGGCACGCGCTTCCACTGTTTTCTCAAGTGCTGTTAAGACAAAGCCCATTTGATGGCCTTGCTGCACTGCCTTTTGCCAACGCCGAACATAACTCGACTGATTTTCGGACTCGGGTTGCCATAAAAACGCAACACCCGCGCCGCTTTGTAGAATTTGTTCAAAAGCCCACGCCGCTTCGTTAGCCGAGGTGTTCAGCACAATATGCAAGCTATCGGCCTGCTTCAAGCGCCAGCGTAAACCCGCAGCCGATAGTAAAGCTGGGGGGTTTAACCAAAATATAGGCTGGTTCATCTCGTGTAATTGTTCGAGTAACGGCCAAAGTAACTTTTGCTCTATAAAAGGAGAGTCGAGCTGCCACTCATGCACCGCATCAAACTGCCACCCACCGCCTAACAACTCATTTAATGACGGATGTCCTGTACTGAGAAAACGCTGCTCTTGGTAATGTGTTTGCCGTCCTTGCCAGAGCAGTCCTTTATTCACCAATTGCTTTAATTTCGGTTGCATTGTGTCACCCCCGCAATACTGTATATATGTACAGTATATTAAAAATGGTGAATTTCGCAACAGACAACCTTTATTTGTTCCGTTATGATTGTTGTTTTAAACAAAGGGAAGGGAATGCCACCATCATGATCCGTACACTCTTAATTCCGTTTCGCGTCCTTATCAATTTCACATGGGCAGCACTGACGACGGCGATTGTCGGGTTAATGGTGATCTTGGTGGGTATATTTAAACTGCTGCTTCCTATTCCGCCACTCACTCGGTTTTTCTCTCACCTAGCCAACTCAGTATTTCGTATCTGGGGCTATTGCATGTCAGTCACCTTTCAGCTCACTCAGCGAATGACTTGGCATATCGAGGGGGACTTAAATATTCACAAAAAAGGTTGGTACCTAATTATGGCCAACCATATGAGCTGGGTTGATATTCTGGTACTCATGCACCTAACACGCCGTAACGTGCCTATGCCTCGGTTTTTCTTAAAGTATCAGTTACTGTGGGTTCCCATTGTAGGAATGGGCTGTTGGACGCTTGATATGCCGTTTATGCGCCGCTACTCAAAAGAGAAACTACAGAAAAAGCCGCACTTAAAAGGCAAGGATATCGAAACCACCGCGCGCTCTTGTGCAAAGTTTAAACATATCCCCACCACGGTAGTGAATTTCTGTGAAGGCACACGCTTTACACCTGAAAAACACGCCAGAAAGTCGAGTCCTTACCAGCATCTACTCACACCCAAAGCGGGCGGTACTGCCTTTGCTTTACAAATCATGGGTGATCAATTTGAGGCTATTCTTGATATAACCATCGTATACCCTGGTAACGATGATCGCCCGGTCGTATGGCACCTACTGAGTGGCCAATTACGTGATGTGTATGTTGATATAAAAACACGACCTATTACACCTGAATTAATCGGTGACTATCAAAATGATCCCGAGTTTAAGACGTCGTTTCAAACGTGGCTCAATGAACGTTGGCAGGAGAAAGATGCCACTATCAGTCGCTTAAAAGCAAAAGCGGAGCGAGATAACCAATAAGGACAAACCGTATGGATTTAAACTTCATCAACGAATGGTTGAGCCAGCTCGGACTTGAAGGTGACTTACTGACCTACGCAGTGCTCGGCATACAATCCGTACTCGTCATCATCGCGGGTTATATTATTTATCAAGTCACCCGCTTAATTATCAATAAAACCATTCATCGCATGCTCAGAAAAGCCCCTGAGCGATGGTATAACTCTCTCGTAAACAGTGGTTTTTTTAAGCGGTGCGCTAATCTCGCCCCGGTT
This sequence comes from Idiomarina sp. UBA3162, assembly GCF_002364475.1. Taxonomy (NCBI): domain Bacteria; kingdom Pseudomonadati; phylum Pseudomonadota; class Gammaproteobacteria; order Alteromonadales; family Idiomarinaceae; genus Idiomarina; species Idiomarina sp. UBA3162. Next base: position 14,206 of record NZ_DEYI01000035.1, on the reverse strand, counting down.
CTACTTATTAATCTATTTATTCCCGTAGTCTTCGTTGATGACTTCGAAAAATGGCAAGGTCCTCTACAAACCGCCGTAGGTATCTATTTAACGTGGGTGATCACCAGTATTTTATTGGCACTAGCGAACGTCGTTTCAATTGCTTACGAGTATTCAAGCAAGGCCAAAGAGGTCCCCATTACCGGGGTCATTCAAGTCGCCAAGCTCATATTAGTACTCATGGCAATTATCATCTCAGTCGCTATTGTGATGAATAAATCCCCCATGTATTTATTGAGTGGCTTTGGCGCCATGACGGCCATACTGATGGTGGTCTTTCGTGACACCCTAATGGGATTTGTTGCAGGGGTACAACTTGCAACTAACCGTATGGTTGGTATTGGTGACTGGATTCAAGTCCCCGACTCGGACGTCGACGGTACCGTTCAAGAAGTCGGCCTTATCACTGTAAAAGTGGAAAACTGGGATAAAACAACCGTCTACCTGCCCACCTATGTGCTCATTCATCAATCATTTAAAAACTGGCAGGGGATGATTAACTCCGGTGGCCGCCGTATCAAACGATCACTGATGCTCGATCTCGACAGTGCTCAGATACTTGATGATGATACCCTCGAGTCGCTGGCATCAAGCTACTTCAATGAATCACTAGAACAGTGGCTCAACCGCCATCAGATTCAGAAGCCTGTTTCCAACTTAACGGCGTTCAGATGCTACGTGCAAGACTATGTAAGTGGCCATGAACAAATTCATCAGGATATGACACTCATGGTGCGCTTACTTGAGCCTACCGCGTCTGGGCTGCCGCTAGAAATCTATGCATTCTCGAAGCAAACCAGTTGGACAAACTACGAGAAAATCCAGTCCATTCTCTTCGAATATCTCTACACCATTATGGGTGACTTTAAACTGAGCTACTATCAGTACTTCCCTAAAACACCAACCATCAAAAAGCAGTCATCTGAGCAACAACGAGAATCTAATGATGACAACGATAGCAAGGATAAAGACGATCAATAGATAGAAAAAAGCCCCGCCATCTGGGCGGGGCTCTCGTTCTAAGCCTTATTAAGACTTATCAAGTAAGTAACTTGCAAGCTTACTAAAGTCGGCAGCAAAGTCATCGCTGTCGCGGAAGCCTTGGGGTAACATTTTATATTTACCGTTCACAATAAACGTAGGTGTTGCACGCACTTCCATATCAGCCGCTGTCCGATCCATTTTACTCGCCGCTGCGCGTACCGCGAAGCTCGACATAGCTTTATCAAATTCTTCGCCAGAAACGCCATTTAAAATGAATACATTGCGAATATCATCTTCGCTAGTCAGCATATTGCGCTGAGCAAAGTTGTAATCGAATATTGCTGGAATAATTTTTTCTTCAATACCGAGTTTCTGAGCAACAACAAAGGCTTTTGTCATCGTTTCACCAACATCATCTTTGGGGCTCAAAAATGACACGTGCATTTTCTCAAAAGCATCTGGGTGTTCTTTTTTCAAACGCTCAGCAATAGGCTCAAAGCGATAGCAGTGAACACAATAAAACGAGAAAAACTCGAGTATTTGTGCGTCACTTGTCGCTGCATCAGAAATCACTTCGTAATGGGTGCCTTCCTCAAACTCTTGAGCTTGCACCATGCCCGTTACCAACAGTAACGCGCTCGCTAATCCTAACAACCAGTTTTTCATATGCTCTTACCTATTTAATTCGCTTTATTAATAACCGAGTTTAATGGGTGCTTCGTCTAATGCAGCCCGTTGTTCTTTAAGCGCTAATATTTGTGACTCCCAGTAGCGAGCCTCGCTAAACCATGGAAACGCACGTTGAAAAGCACTATCTTGCCAGCGCTTAGAAAGCCATGCCATATAATGAATGAGTCTAAACCCACGTAAAGGTTCAATAAACGCAATCTCTTTTTTATCAAAATCACAGAAATCTTGATAGCCTTCAATCAACGCGTCGAGCTGACACGTTTGATCTTCTCGTGAGCCATTAAGCATCATCCAAAGGTCCTGTATCGCTGGACCCATACGACAATCATCTAAATCGACGAAGGTTAGTTCTGTATCATACTGCAATACATTACCAATATGACAGTCTCCGTGTAACCTTTGATAAGCTAGACTATCCCATGCAAAGGTTTGTAGTTTTTCTGCTAACGGCGATAATATGGCCCAGAATGCAGCTTCTAGCTCTTGAGGTAATAGTTGTGAATGACGCAGCTCATCAATAGACTCGGATAACAGTCGTTGAATATCAAGTGATTCGCGAGCCTTAAATACGTCTTTCTTTCCAACTTGATGTAAACGGCCAATTTGTCGCCCGAGTCGTTCCAAATCATCTAAGTCGTTTGGTTCAAAAGCGCGCCCACCAATGCTTGGAAACACCGCAAAGCGGTAACCTTCATATTCATGTAAAGATTGGCCTGACACTTTTAACGGCGCTACAACGGGGACTTCGTCATCGAGCAGTTGCTGGGAAAACAGATGCTCTTCTTCTATTTGAGCATTGCTCCAACGGTATGGACGATAAAACTTAGCGACATAGCGCATGCCCTCATCACAGCGAAATTGATAGACCCTATTTTCGTAGCTATTGAGAGGAAGCAAACCCGAGCTTGGGAAAATACCCAAGCTCTCGATAGCATTGATAACTACATCGGGCAACAGACCTGCGAATGCAAAGTCCTTGTCATTAACCATAGTGACCTATTGATAAATAAAGCGAGATTCTTGCTTTATAGTAACACCTTCTGATGTCTCCGAGGTCACAACAAAGTTAAATTCGGTAATTGAATCACTCAATTCGTTTGGCGGTACCGCCAAGGTTATCGGTAAACTACCCACTTCCCCTGCACCCACTGATTTCTCAGCATTGCCAATCAAGCGATACTGCGATAAGCCCTCTACATCAATCTTATAGGTTTGATCAATCTGCGACTTATTGACAATTTTCAGGGTATACACGTTTTCTATCTCGCCCTGAATATTTTCTTGGTACAGAGAGTTACGATCGCGCAATACATCCACCTCAAGCGGAACTCGTGTTGCGACATCCCAAATCATCACCGAAGTGACAACTAACATGATGACGAAGTAGCCAATCGTTTTCATTCGCCACGGGTTGGTCTTCTGCGATTTATCGGTCGTGTTCAAGTTGCGTTCAGTGGTAAACCGAATCAGACCCCGCGGATACTTCATTTTATCCATGACATCATTACAAGCATCAATACAGGCACCGCAATCAATGCACTCGTACTGTAAACCATTGCGAATATCGATACCGGTTGGACACACCTGCACACACATATAGCAATCAATGCAATGACCTAACCCTTTTTCATCAGGATCGGCCTTGCGTGCGCGGGGGCCACGCGGTTCACCACGGTTCGCATCGTAACTGACTGTATAGGTGTCTTTATCGAACATAGCGGACTGGAAGCGTGCATAAGGACACATATGGGTACACATGATTTCACGCATATAGCCCGCATTACCGTAGGTACAAAACGCGAAGAACAAAACGGAAAAGGTTGCCCAGAAACCGGCGTCTAAGGTGAAGAAGTCAGCAAAAAGTTGGCGCACATCGGTAAAGTAGCCGACAAAGGTCAATGACGTGAGTAGCGCAACTGAAATCCAACCCAGTTGTTTACCGGTTTTACGCCAGAACTTGTCAAAGTCCATTTTGCGTTCGTCCAGCTTGATGCGCTTATTACGCGGTCCTTCAAACTTCTTCTCAAACCACATGAAAATAAAAGTCCAAGTGGTCTGCGGACACATAAAGCCACACCAGACACGTCCCCAGATTGTGGTCACAAAAAACAATGCAACAGCTGCAACAATCGCGAACCACGCCAGCACCGTGAAGTCTTGTGGCCATAATGTGAGGCCGTAGATCCGGAAGCGTTGTTCCATGATATCCAGCAAGACCGCCTGCTGGCCGTTGTAGGTTAACCAAGGAATGAGTGCAAAAATAGCAAGAAGAATGAAGCCCCAAGAGCGCCGAAAGTATTCCATCCCGCCTTTGACATCACGAACATAAATACGATTACGGGCCGTGTTTGAGCCGCCTTTTTTGGAAGGACGCTGGATCTTGACCTTATCGGCCGGTTGAACTGTGACTTTTTGTTCCATTACGTTACCACTAGAAACAGGTCATTGTGCGAACAGTATATCAGTTATCATATAAAGCCGCATTACTCTGCTGAATTTAAGATGCAATCTAAAAGTATGTTTGCACCCGCTTCTACATCATGCCAGTGAGACCACTCATCAGGCGCATGGCTCACACCATTGACCGAAGGGATAAATATGAGTCCAGCCTGCGTAATCTCTGAAAAAAACTGTGTGTCGTGACCCGCACCACTGGGCATTCTGATGCAGCTTAAGTTACGCGCTTTGGCGCTTTTTTCTATGATCTGCGTCAACTTATCTGAACAGGATTGAGGCTTTAACCAACTGACTTGTTCATACTCAAACATCAGCCGGTGTTTACGAGCGATTGCAGATAACGCCTTGCGACACGCATCAGCAAGATCAGTCATCACCTCATTACTCATATCACGTCCGACAATAGTAAAGATGGCCTCACCCGGCACAGTATGTGGACTGCCAGGTTTGAGCTCAACCTTACCTACAGTGATGCGCGTCTTATCAGTGCCATCCTCAGCAATAATACGTTCGATTTCATGTGCAAAATCAGCTAACCCCATAAATGCGTCGCTACGCATATTCATGGGCGCGGTACCCGCATGATCAGCCTTGCCCTTTAAATGCACAATCCATTTAAATACTCCTGAGATCCCCTCAACGGCACCGATTGTCACCTCTTCATTAAAAAGCACAGGACCCTGTTCGATATGCAACTCATAAAAGGCCTTTAACCGACTCGGTGGCCACGCTGCATCAAGCACATCCATCACATCAAGATTATGTTTTGCCATTGCATCTTTTAGGTATACACCGTCGGCATCATGCGCGGACATCAGCCAATCCATGTTAACGACACCTGCGAGCGCTTGCGAACCCATCATACCACCGAAACGACCTTCTTCTTCTGCGGTACCAACGACCCATACAGGATGTTTCAGCTTTACATCGTTTTCTTTCAACGTGCGCAATACTTCGAGTCCAGCCAGTACCCCGAGCGCACCATCAAACATACCGCCTGCAGGCACTGTATCAAGATGAGAGCCTGTTAAAACAGCAGGTGTCTCATGGTAATCACCGATGCCAGCGAACACATTACCCGCGCCATCCATGTGGCATTTAAAGCCTTCTTGCTCAGCTAAGTTCAGAAACCAACGACGAGCTTCCATATCAGCATCGGTAAAACCCCATCGATATACACCATGATCCGACTCGTTATAACCAATTTGAGAAAGCTCACGTAACGTTGATTTCAATCGTTCAGCATTGATATTCATAGTTCCTCCGCTCATTGTATTAATAAGCTTAGGACACATCAGTGAAAAGATAAAAAAAGCCCACCGACAAGCGGTGGGCAAAGCGTTGTGAGCAGTTGGGGCTGCTCTAGACAGGGATCGGAGCACAGCTCCTAGGGGGATTACGACAGTTTACGTGCAGTCAATGCTGCATTAAGTACCGCCGCCAACTTAATTGATGTTTGAATCGCTTGTGCTGTGACATCATGTTGAACAAGTGTCTTCACGTGCGAATCAATACACAAACCACAACCATTTAACGCTGAAACAGCAAGCGAGAACAACTCAAAGTCCGCTTTATCAACACCCGGATTTGCCATCGCATTCATACGCAAACCGGCTGGCATTTTAGAAAACTGTTTATCACTCGATAAGTGAAGAAAGCGATAATAGACATTGTTCATCGCCATAAGCGTTGCCGCTAATTTTGCCGCCTGCTTCACGTTATCTTCGACTTTGTCACCAGTCTCGTTCTCAATTGTCTGAATGAGTTCTTCATCACCTAAGCTATACGCAAGGGATAAAGCGGTGCCGTAAAATTGATCTGTCGTTAGACCGGATGTATCGACACTGTTAAACAGACTCGACAAATTCAGCTTAGTATCTTTGCCGTGGTCGCCTAACAACTGTTTGTAATCTGCAATCGCCATCATTACCTCTACTTCGACGAGTCATTTAATACGGGGACTCCTAAGAGTCCCCAACCAGCCCATGCTTATAGCGTGTCGCCACCTACTGCGCGGTTACAAGGGCAGAGTTCATCGGTTTGCAAACCATCTAAGATACGAAGGATCTCAGCAGGGTTACGACCGACGTTTAAGTTGTTCACTGATACGTGCTGAATAACGTTGTGTGGGTCCACAACAAAAGTCGCACGTAATGCCACGTTTTCTTCTTTGTCGCGCACACCTAAGCCATCGACAAGTGAACCATTGTCAGCAAATGAGTACTGGTTCAAGCGGTCAAGGTCAGGGTGCTCACGGCGCCATGCTAACTTAACGAATTCATTATCAGTGCTGCCGCCCAATACCACTGCGTCACGGTCAGCAAACTCTTCATTTAACTTGGCAAATTCAACAATTTCAGTGGGACATACAAAGGTGAAATCTTTCGGGTAAAAGAAGATGATCTTCCATTTACCTGTAAAGCTGTCTTGCGTCACTGTCTCGAACGCGCTTTCGCCATTTTCTTCTGGCATATTAAATTTTGGCTTCGCAGCAACTACACTGAAATCGGGTAACTTATCGCCTACTGTCAACATAATGTCTTCTCCTAATCGTTGAGAGGTGTCTTAACGTTTCGAGAAGCATACTAGGGCAAGTTTTTGATTGGATAAAACGAATAAAACCTATTAAGATAATCGAAAAAGCAATAAACACAGGTGAACAATGAGCAAATTACCGAGTTTGAAAAATCTGAACTACCTGATTGCATTACATCAGCAGCAAAATTTTAATCGCGCTGCAGCCGCCTGTAACGTCAGTCAGTCGACCCTAAGTAGCGGCATTCAGAACTTAGAAGAGCAATTAGGGTGTCAGTTAATCGAGCGTGACCACAAGTCATTTTTGTTTACCGCGCTCGGTGAAGAGGTCGTTGAACAGGCGAGAAAAATTATTACTTCAACAGAAGAGCTCATGCATTACGCCAAGGGTCACGGCAACATCATGGAAGGACCCGTACGTCTAGGTATAATTCCTACTATTGCCCCCTTCGTCGTCGCTGAACTGAGTCGTCGCGTTCAGGCTAAGTTTACCAAACTCGACCTACAGATCTCTGAAGATACCACGGCCAATTTATTGAGTGCTTTGCGAGATGGCGAGCTAGATATATTGCTGTTAGCGCTACCTATGGATATTCATGGCAACCAGAAATGGTTACTCGGGCGCGATCCGTTTAAGTTGGTTGCGCACAAAGAAATAGCTGATCAGCTTGGAGAGCCGGTCGACTACGATAAGTTGCCCGATGGTAGTATCTTCTTACTCGAGAAAGAACACTGTTTAACGGGGCATGCTGTTTCGGCGTGTCAGTTAACCGATACGGTTAAAGTCAATCCGTTTACGGCAACAAGCTTACACAGCCTAGTGCAGATGGCCGATGCTAAGAAAGGTGCGACGTTTATGTCACAAATGGCGATTGACCGCGGCATCCTCGATAACACCGACCTCAAGCCATTGAAGCCAGCCGGTCAGGAGGCGTTCCGTGATATCGGTATGGTTTATCGACCCACCACAAGTCGACGCCAAACCTTTCGTAAGCTGGCAGAACTCATTGCTCCGTTACTGCCAGTAAATACGCTGAACTAAGTCTATCGCCTACGTGCTGGCGGTAGCGGATAACGCTCCGCCAGACTGATACTTTCGCCATCCGGTTTAATAACACGCGCATGGCGACGATTAAGCTGGCGCGGATCGGTCACCCCACACGAATGAGCAATTATATTTACGCCATACTCAAGGTATTTATGATAATTGGCGACGCGTTCCGATTTATCTTGTGGATCTAAACCCCGTTGCAATTTCGGGTCATCGGTCGTCACACCGGTCGGGCAAGTGTTTTTATTACACTGCATGGCTTGAATACAGCCTAGCGAAAACATAAAACCACGGGCTGAGACAACAAAATCGGCGCCCATAGCAATCGCCCAAGCAACATCAGCAGGGGAAATCATTTTACCCGAACAAATGATGCGAATGCGCTCATGCAATCCTGCTTCTGTTAGTTTATCGACCAAGATAGGTAAGCTCTCTGAAAGCTTTAGACCCACATAATCAATGAGTGGCTGCGGTGCCGCTCCTGTACCACCATCAGCACTATCGAGCGTAATAAAATCGGGGGCCGCTTCTTCACCACGGCTGAGTATGCTATCGACTAACTCGTCAATCCAACTTGGGTCACCCATGACAAACTTAAAACCCGTGGGTTTGCCGGTAATTGTGCGTACTTTATCGATGAAGTCGAGTAGCTCTTCGTTATTACTAATTTCAGGGTGGCGGTTAGGGCTAATCGCATCTTCACCCACTTTAATACCGCGGATTTCAGCAATTTCTTGGTTGACCTTAATGCCCGGTAGAATACCGCCTTTACCTGGTTTGGCGCCCTGACTTAATTTAATTTCGAACATTTTAACCGAATCATGACGACCTAATTCAGCTAAACGCGACTCATCGAGTTTACCGTCTTGCGTGCGCACACCGAACTTTGCAGTGCCCATTTGAAAAACCACATCGCAGTGACCCGATAAGTGATAGGGCGACAGACCGCCTTCACCGGTATTCAGCCAGCAACCTGCCTTTTTTGCACCGGCAGATAATGCTTTAACCGCAACCGGCGATAACGCGCCATAACTCATACCCGAAATATGAAAATACGAAGTTGGCGAGTACGGTTTGCTGCAGTACGGTCCTATTTTTACAGGCTGAGGACTCACTGATTGCTCAGCAAGCGGTGGGTAAGGTGCATTACTAAAAATTATGGTTCCTGTACGGGTCAAATCTCGGGTCGAGCCAAAGGCAACATTGCGATCAGCGTTTTTAGCGGCACGATAAACCCAGCTTCGTTGCGCACGGTTAAAAGGCATTTCTTCACGGTCCATAGCGAAGAAATACTGCCGCATAAATTCACCCATCCGCTCAAATATATAGCGAAATCGTCCCACAACAGGGTAGTTACGCCGAATCGTGTGACGCGTTTGTATCTTATCAACAACATACATCACACCCACACTGACGACGAGCGCAATAATACCTAACACAAAAAGCGCCGCTAACCATTGTGCGACGGTTAGCAGCGCTGAGTTATCAAACCAAGATTGACTTTCCATTATCGAGCTTCTTGTACCTTATTCAGTGAAGCTGTGATGGAATCCGCATTAACACCTTCCATTGAGCGTGTTTGCAATTGACTCCAATCAACTGGCCCACCAACATGATCTTCAATCAATCGACGGCTTTCGTCCTTAGTGAGAGGACCATCCACTTTAATTGTGTACAAGCCATCGTTCTCATCTGTATCCGCATTAGCAGAGTTCGGCAAATAGATCGTGCCGTTATTAAAGTCCACAGCGTATGCAATGAGGCCAGGGATAACGAAAAGTAGCAGACCTACACCATTAAGTGCTGCGACCCCCGCATCGATACGTCCACCGGTTTGTCCCTTACGCTCTGGATACAGCAAGGTCCCACACGCTGTTAAGTGAAGAATCAGTGTGACACTGACAGCGGCTTTTAACAATGACTTGGATTTCATAAGCGTTCCTTTAATTTTGTAATTAATAATTAACAACATCATTAAGTAAGGCTGTGATCTATAAAGAGATCAAGAAAAGTCATCAAAATCTAAAATTAATACGTATACTAAAAACATTAAAAACTATACAAGTTAATTATGGAGGCTCCATGAAAAACAACCTCTCTGCAGTAGCAGCTGCGCTTTTGTCAGCGACAATTAGTACCTCGGTTCTCGCGCAAGAAGTCCAGACAGAACGTCATACGCTGTCGCTGGAAACCATTAGCGAAGGACTAAACCACCCCTGGGGGATCGCCTTTTTACCATCGGGCGATATGCTGGTTACCGAGCGTTCAGGCACGCTAAATATCATTACGCAAGACGGTAAAAAAACACCCATACAAGGTACGCCGGAGGTGGTTGCAAAAAGCCAGGGGGGTCTACTTGATGTCAACATTGATCCCAATTATGCAGACAACGGCTGGGTTTACATCAGTTATTCAGAGCCCGACCCCGACGGTGGGAAGGGAAATAGTACCGCGGTCATGCGCGGTAAAATCGACAGAGATAAATGGACTGAAGGTGAGGTTATTTTCCGCCAAGCGCCAAAGTATGAAAGTAACGCTCACTTCGGGTCCCGTCTTGTATTCTCTCCCGAAGGGCATCTATTTATTACTTTAGGCGAGCGTTATTCCAGAATGCAAGATGCACAAACGTTAGATAATCATCACGGAAAAATTGTGCGTATTTGGCCCGATGGCTCAATCCCTAAAGATAATCCCTTTGTCGGCAATGACGGTGCACTTGACGAAATCTGGTCTTATGGGCACCGCAACGTCCAAGGGGCTGCTATTCACCCTGACACAGGTGAGTTATGGACGATTGAACATGGTCCGCAAGGCGGTGATGAAGTTAATATTCCCAAGGCGGGTAAGAACTATGGCTGGCCAACCATCACTTACGGTGAAGATTACGGTGGTGGTGAAATCGGTATTGGCACACATAAGGAAGGCATGGAGCAGCCGTTTTACTATTGGCTTCCTTCAATTGCCACGGCCGGCTCAATTTTCTATACCGGCGATAAATTTCCCAAATGGAAAGGTGATTTACTGGTGACCGCTTTACGCGGACAAACGATTGCACGATTAGATCTTGAGGAAGGTCGAGTTCTGCACGAAGAACGGATGTTAGAAGATGCAACCAGTTTCCGTATCCGTGATATTGAACAAGGTCCTGAAGGGTTCTTATATATCCTAACCGATGCCGATAGTGGCCAACTTATTAAACTGTCACCCGTAAAATAATTATGAAGTATTTACGCACAATAACAGGGCTGGCTCTCGCGCCAGCCCTTTGTTTTAGTCAAGAAATTAATGAAATTATCGAAGTGAACGCGCAACAGTCCGACGCCGAATGGCGTATGGCACCAGGTAGCGTTGACCTTATCGATATCAACCAGCAACTACCATCTTTAAATATTGATGCTGGAGATACGCTTCGCGCTATTCCGGGAATTCAGGCGGATACACGCTACAACTATGCCCAAGATACGCGGTTAGTCGTGCGAGGATTCGGCGCGCGCGCAGCATTCGGTGTGCGTGGCTTGCAATTGAATGTCGATGGTGTACCGCTGTCCATGCCTGATGGCCAAGCGCAAACCTCAAGTATCATTTTAGACGAAGCAGAAACAGTCGAAGTGTTCCGCGGTCCTCTCGCTGTTTTATACGGTAACACGGGCGGTGGCGTGGTCGAATGGAACACGCGCGCACCACAGCAAACCTCGAGCGAGATTGCTGTAGCCGCAGGTGCCAACGATCTTACCCGCGCCAAAGGTCAATTTGACTGGGTCAATGATGACCACAAATTGCGCTTAATTGCCACCGACTTATACACCGCGGGACCTCGCCCTCACAATACGGCAAGGCGTCAACAACAAGGGTTGAGATACTACTTTGATATTAACGACCAACAACAACTTATCTTACGGTACGACAACAACAACGCTCCATTGCTAGAAGATCCAAGTGCGCTCACCCCCAGTGCTTGGCGCCAAGATCCGGAGCAAACCGTTGGTCGAGCCATTGATTTCAACACCCGAAAATCAATTCATCACCGACAAGGCTCGGTAACATGGACGCTCAAAGCCGACGATTATCGCGCGCGTGTTGCAGCCTGGCAGGGCGATCGCGACGTTGTGCAGTTTTTACCTTTTGCAGGAGATGACATAGGTAGCTCGGGCGCTGTAATTGATTTATCGCGCCAGTTCGAAGGCAGTTCAGCTTATGTAGAGTGGCAAGCCACAACGCAAACAGACATCGGTTTTGGTTTGCGATACGAGCGCCAGCAAGACCATCGATTCGGTTTCGTTAACGATGAAGGTGAAAAGGGTGACTTGCGCCGCAGCGAGTTTAACTATGTTAGAAAGCAAGCCGTTTATACTCGGCTAACGCATCAGTTTAATGAACAATGGCGAATAACTGCTGGCGCCCGACACAGCCGCTTTGACTTCTCGGTAGACGACCAGTTTATTATGCCAGGCGATCCCGATGACAGCGGTCAAAATGAACTCAGTGATAACTCCGGAGCAGTGGGTCTTTCATGGGCGTTTGCGCCGCGTTGGTCAACCTATGTCAGCTTCGGGTCAGGGTTCGAAACACCCACCTTAACTGAGTTGGCTTATCGTAATAATGGCAGCGGCCTCAATACCGAACTATCGCCTAGCCAATATCGACAAACCGAGTGGGGCTTAAAATTTAATTCATCAGGTCGCTTTTCCTCGCAATTGGCCATTTTCGATATTCAGTCTGAGGACGACATTGTTATTGATCAATCAAACGACGGACGTACAACTTATCGCAACGCTGGCGAGACGGAGCGTCAAGGTATTGAGTGGCAGCTTAACGTACAACTAACTGAGCAATTAGATAGCTTTGTATCCTACAGTTATATCAATGCAAACTACCAAGGAGGCTTATATAACGGTAATCAGCTGCCTGGTGTCGCTGACAGCCAGTGGTTTACACGGCTCACGTGGCAGCCCATGCAAGCCACTCAAGTGCAATTATTCGGACAGTATCGCGATGAAACTTATGCCGACGATAGTAATGCCGTAAAAGCACCGAGCTACGTAAAATGGGATTTGGCTATAACCCAGCAGTGGCAGATAGCCGAGAACGAGTTTGAAACTTGGCTTCGAGTCGATAATTTGTTGGATAGGAACTACGTGGGAGCGGTCGTTGTTAATCAGGGTAGTGGGCGTTCATTTGAACCCGGTATTGGTCGCTCGGCAAGTATCGGTGTGAGCTGGCATCATCGATTTTGATGCCAGCTTTAATATCATGGGGTTACAACATCGCCCGTAATACATCGAGCAAACGCTCAGCCGTTTGCTCAGATGATGCGGGGTTTTGACCCGTAATCAGCATACCGTCCTGTACAGCATAAGACTGCCAGTCATCAACCTTACGATAGTGACCGCCTTTTGCCGATAACTCATCTTCGAGAAGGAAAGGAACCACGTCTGATAGGCCGACGCCGTCCTCTTCGGAGTTACTAAATCCAGTAACCGTGCGACCTTGGACTAAAGGGTCTCCGCCAGGTGTTTTCGCATTAAGCAAAACCGCAGGCGCATGACACACCGCAGCGACAGGCTTACCTTTCGACCAAAACTTCTCAATCAAATCAATCGATTGTTCATCGTTGGTGAGATCCCACAATGGACCATGTCCACCGGGGTAAAAGATAGCGTCAAAATCATCAACGCAAACTTCATCAAGCTTGCATGTACTACTGAGCTTCTTCTGTGCATCCTGATCTTCATTAAAGCGTTTAGTCGCTTCTGTTTGAGCATCTTCCGCTTCACTATTCGGATCAATCGGTGGTTGCCCGCCTTTAGGCGAAGCAATCGTTACCTCGGCGCCAGCATCGACAAACGTGTAAAACGGTGCCGCGAACTCTTCCAGCCAAAATCCAGTTTTGTTACCTGTATCACCTAACTCATCGTGAGACGTCATAACCATTAAAATCTTCACGGTTTACTCCTTAGCGTTTGTACTCGTGCCTTTAATACGTTTTCAGCTTTCAGATTGATCAGTTTGACCCTCTAACCAACGATAAAGTGTGCGCCGTGTAACGCCTAAAATTTCTGCCGCCTTTTTCTTATTGCCGCCCACATGATTCATAACGTCCTGAATATAAGCATCTTGATGGGCTTGTAAGGTATGCCAGTGTGGCTGTGTATCTGCCGTTGGGTCACGAACCTCAAGCATACGCTCCGGTAAATCATCAACTTGTAAATGGTGCGACTGCGCGAAAGTCACCGCGCGCTCAATCGCGTTTTGTAGTTCTCGGACGTTGCCAGGAAAACGATAACGATAGAGTATATCCAAAGCATCGGTATCAATGTCAGTGATACGCTTGCCTGCCTTTTCTGCATACACGCTAATAAAGTGATGCGCTAAACGCTCAACGTCCTCACCTCGCTCCCGCAACGCGGGGACTTTCACACTGAAGGTTTCGAGTCGGTAAAATAAATCTTC
>NZ_DEYI01000085.1:0-27095 GCF_002364475.1 Idiomarina sp. UBA3162 | reverse complement strand
AGTAAAAGCCGATCAGGGTTATCATTAATTATCGAGGTTACATAAGTTGGTCACGGGATATGAGTGAAGAGGAGAAAGGATATTGGAAAGTAAGAATTTTTGGAACGACCGCTATTCTGATGAAAGATATTTGTATGGGAAACAACCTAATGACTTCCTCAAATATATTTTGCCGCCTAAGAACGATGTTCTTAAACCCGGCAGTCAGGTTTTATGTCTAGCTGAAGGTGAAGGGCGTAACGCAGTATATCTGGCTGAGTGTGGACTTAGAGTAACGGCGATCGATATCTCATCGGTAGCATTAGCTAAAGGAAAGAAACTGGCTGACGAGCGAGGTGTTTCGGTCGACTGGAAACTTGCGGATTTATCTGAGTACGACTTCGGTGTAAAGCAATGGGATGCCATTGTTGCGATCTTTATGCATTTATCTCCTGATATGCGGAAGTCAGTACTAAATAAAATACCGCCTGCACTTACAAACGAAGGTATATTTATTGGCGAGTTTTATCGTAAAGAACAACTTCAGTTAAAAACAGGAGGCCCTCAAGATGAGGCATTAATGTATAGTGAACAACAGCTTGAAGAGGATTTAGAACCACTTAAGTTTGTTGATTTAGCCTCAGTTAACCGAAAAGTGATTGAGGGTTCCGGACATACAGGTGATGCCGCAGTGGTACAAGTTGTTGCTAAAAAGGTGGCTTCTTAGTAAGCCACCTTTACTTCACTTGTCATGGCTTCTCTTTAAAGTCGCAAACATCTCGTTTCGTATTATTCGTCTCAGAAGGCTTTGAGTGTTTAGGTGACGCCAACCACTCCCGTCCTTTTAACATCGCTTCCCAGTATAGCCAAGGTAATAGTTTTTCTTTTAAGAACCAAGCTGCACTCGTAGCTCGTTTGCCATTAATAAGCCACGATGGAAATGTCGGCTGCAAAACGCCTCCGTAACCAAACTCTGCCAATACGATTTTTCCTCGTTCAACCGTTAATGGGCAGGAGCCGTAACCTTCGTAAACAGCGCAAGGTGATTCCTCATTTAATGTTGATACGATATTCTCTGCAACGACAGGCGCTTGTTTGCGAACTGCAGCTGCAGTTTTTGCATTAGGCGTATTCGCAACGTCACCGAGTGCATAAACATTGCTGTAGGTTTTGTGCTGTAAACTCTCTGAATTTACATCAACCCACCCTGAATCGTCAGATAGGGGGCTATCAGCAATAATTTTAGGTGCACATTGAGGGGGGCATACGTGTAACATATCAAAAGAACGAGTCACTTCTCGCCCGGTGCCATTTGCGTCGACAACTACAAATTGCGCGGTTTTTGCCTCACCGTTGACTGACTTGAGAGTGTTTTTAAAATTAAGTTTAATTCCGTACTTTTCAACATAGTTCGTCAACGCCGGAACATAGTCGGAAACTCCAAATAACGCGGCACCTGCGGTGCAAAACTCAACGTTAATATCACTTAGCTTCCCTTGACGCTGCCATTCGTCACAAGACAAATACATAGCTTTTTGAGGAGCACCAGCACATTTAATCGGCATAGGTGGTTGAGTGAATATTGCAGTTCCTTTGCCTAGCGACTGAACTAGTTGCCATGTATAAGGCGCTAAATCGTATCGATAATTAGATGTCACACCGTTTTTTCCCAAGGTTTCAGATAAACCAGGAATAGCTTCCCAATTTAGGCTTAAACCTGTTGCGATAACCAAAACGTCGTATGATAGCTCTTCATCGTTATCGAGTAATAGCCGATTATGCTCTGGCTTAAATGTTACGGCATTATTTTGGTACCATTTGGCGCGAGCTGGCACGACAGATGCCATCGAACGTTCAGTTTGCTTTGGCTTGAATACACCACCGCCTACAAGCGTCCAGCCGGGTTGATAAAAGTGAGATGTAGCCGAGTCAACAATTGCAATATCTAAGTTTGATTGGCGTTTTAACAAGCTCGCAGTTACTGCTAAACCCGCAGCTCCACCACCAACAACAACCACTTTATGATGCGCTGTTCGACGACCATTAGATTTTTTAGTGAGCTCTGCGTTTGCAGATCGCGCCTGCATGCGCGGCGCTAGACTCGATAGGTCATAGCCTGCTACAGATGCTGTCGCTAATAGTTCCGATGTTGGTTGATGTTCGGATTCTGCAAGCGCCCAAAGTGAACTTGAGCGTGTTCCCGTTCGACAATACGCAAGCGTTGGTCCGTCACAGTCTTGTATTATTTTTGCAAATTGACTGATTTGCCGATCAGATATTTCACCAGGCACAACGGGTAAGTAATAAAAAGCCATGCCATGGGCTTCTGCTGCATTTTCAATTTGCTGCGCATTGGCTTGATCCTCGCTCTCATTATCTGGGCGATTACATATGATTGTTTTGAAATTATCAGACGCCAACGCATTGACATCATCAATAGTGATCTGCGGCGAAACTGTCAATTTGCTAGTAAGCTTCCGAAGGTCCATAGATTACTCTCGTATTAAAATAAATTGAGTGGAATTTTAAGATAACTCTGACCATTATCTTCTGGCTCCGGGAATTTTCCAGCGCGCATATTAATTTGTACTGAGGGAAGTATCAGACGCGGCATATTTAATGTTTTGTCTCGTTCAGACCGCATTGCAACAAATTCATCTTCGGTCTTATTTCCACCGACATGAATGTTATGTTTTTTCTCATCGGCAACCGTCGTCTCATACGCGTACTCATCTCGGTTGGGCGCTTTGTAATCGTGGCACATAAATAGCCGAGTTTCGTCTGGTAGCGCGAATACTTTTTGAATGGATCGGTAAAGTGTGCGTGCGTCTCCACCGGGGAAGTCACAGCGTGCTGTGCCGTAATCTGGCATGAATAGAGTGTCACCGACAAAAGCGGCGTCTCCTATTACATAAGTCAAGCATGCCGGTGTGTGTCCGGGGGTGTGGAGCACTTTAGCTTGCAGTTTTCCAACAGCAAATACATCGCCATCAGCAAATAGATGGTCAAACTGGCTACCGTCGCGCTCAAACTCAGAGCCTTCATTAAATGCTTTACCAAAAGTATCTTGCACAGTTTTGATGTGCTCTCCGATGCCCATCGGAGCGCCAGTATGATCTTTTAAGTAAGGCGCTGCGGAAAGGTGGTCCGCATGAACATGTGTTTCTAAAATAAAGTCGACAGTAAGGTTTTTGTTCTTGATAAAATCGAGTATTTGGTCCGCTGAATCTGTGTTGGTACGACCAGCGGCATAGTCAAAGTCTAATACTGAATCGATAATTACACAGTGCGAGGAGTTAGGGTCCTGAACCACGTAACTATATGTATTGGTTGGCTCATCGAAAAAAGCCGTAACCTTAGGTGTAATTGTGGACATCGTATACCTCTTAAAAACATATTCTAAAACGAAATAACCTTATAACCATAAGGTAGTTTTTACCGCAAGCTTTTACAAATACTAATCTGCTATAGATGAGAGTTCTATTAGAACTTAATCATTGATTCAAAAAATCGATTAACCTCATCGGCTCACCATCATGTTTAATCACTTGCCCTAAAAACATATTGTTATATGCTTATAACTAAATTATCAAGTCGTGTTTAAAGGAGTCCATTATGACAAGCATCATTCGTAAAAGTCCTTCTACTGGAAAAGGGTCTCCCCATGTGTGGGGCATCTATGAAGCTGATACCGGCTCAGTGCAATACATTGTGGCAGATCCAGTGACTCGAAAAGCTGCTTTGATCGACATTGTTCAGAACTTCGACCCTAATAGTGCAAGAACAAGCTTTGCGAGCGCAGAAGAAGTTCTAGCGTTAGTCGAACAAAATCAACTAACTGTGGAATGGGTTTTAGATACTCACCCACATGCGGATCATCTAATGGCGTCTCACTACTTAAAAGAGAAGGTAGGTGTACCTAATGCCATTGGTAAAAAAACATGTGAGATTGCGAAGCTTTGGTCCGAATACTACAACTTACCGAGTGCATTCAATCCAGCAAAAGATTTCGATTATTTACTTGATGAAGGCGATAGTTTCAATATTGGTGAATTAAACATCAAAGTTTGGTTGTCACCAGGACACACGCTGGGGTCTATTACTTATGTGGTTGGTGATAGTGCATTTGTCCACGATACATTCATGTTCCCGGACAGTGGTACCTCACGAGCTGACTTTCCTGGTGGCTCATCTCACGATTTATGGAACTCGTTGCAACGTATTCTTGAGCTTCCGGACACTACACGTCTTTTTGTGGGACACGATTATGGCAAAGACGGTCGAGAACCACAGTGGGAGGCAACAGTAGCTCAACATAAACAGGGTAATGTTCATTTGGCGGGTCATGTCACTGAAGACGAGTTTCGCAACACTCGCGACACTCGTGACGCAACTTTGTCGTTACCAGATAGAATGCTGTACGCACTCCAAGTAAATTTGCGAGCAGGCAAATTGCCACTCAAAGAAGATGATGGTCACCATTACTTCAAGATACCAGCGAACAAATTTTAATCATGCCATTGAATCTGATGGCTTTTCTGTAACCATAGCAAAGAAGGTAATTACCATGGGTTTACGTATAGGCAATATTGCACCCAACTTTAAAATTGAAACTACGCAAGGGACGATCGATTTTCATGACTGGGCTAAAGGATCATGGACGTTCTTTTTCAGTCACCCAGCTGATTATACGCCAGTATGTACCACCGAGATGGGACGTACGGCTCAATTAGCGCCAGAATTTGAAAAGCGTAATGTCAAACCGCTCGGACTATCAACTGACACTGTTGAAGAGCATTTAGGTTGGATTAAAGACGTTAATGAGACGCAGAATACTGTTCTTGAGTTTCCAATTGTCGCAGATAAGGATAAGAAAGTCGCTGAACTGTACGACATGATCCACCCGGATGAAGATGACACGGCGGCGGTACGTTCCGTGTTTATCATCGATCCAAACATGAAAATTCGTTTGACCATGACATACCCAATGGCAGTAGGGCGCAATTTTGCCGAGATTTTACGAGTTATCGATGCATTGCAAACGACAGATAAACAAGAAGTCGCTTGCCCCGCGGACTGGGAAGTCGGTAAACCGGTTATTATTCGTCCTAGCGTTTCTGACGATGATGCGAAGAATAAGTTTCCGCAAGGATGGGAAACGCTGCGCCCATACTTACGGTTAACCAATTTAAAATAGGAGAATAGTAGAATAGCCGTGCGTTAAGTGCGGCTATTTCCTTTTTTTGAATTTAATATATTATAGTTATAACCATATTCGATCAGGGAATATAGAGGTTCATATGCTGTTTGCGATTATTGGTGCGTTAATTATCGGTGCGTCTCTGGGGCTATTCGGCTCGGGCGGCTCGATCCTAACCGTACCTGTTTTAATGTACCTTGTTGATATGCCTGCCGATTTAGCCATCGCTTCTTCGTTGCTCATTGTCGCAGGTATTAGTCTTTTCGGATCTATTTCTTACATTCGTCGAAAGTCTGTGAGTTGGAAACACCTTTGGGTATTCGGTATTCCTGGCATGATCGGTACATATGGCGGTGCGTGGCTCGGAACCTTGGTGGACAGTCGCTGGCAATTACTGGTGTTTTCATTGCTGATGATCGTCGCTGCCGTGTTCATGTGGCGCAGTAAATCGCCAGAAAACGGCAACACGCAAACACTTAATTACACTAAGGTCATGTTTGAGGGCTTAACTGTTGGCGTGATTACTGGGTTTGTGGGTGTTGGCGGTGGGTTCTTAATCGTACCTGCATTGGTCTTACTGGCTGGTTTATCAATGCCCGTTGCTATTGGCACCAGCCTCCTCATTATTGTTATCAAGTCGATCGTTGGCTTCTTTAAATATTACGCTGTCATGTCGAGCCAAAATATCACCTTTGACTGGGTTGTTATTGGTATCATGATAGTGGGGGGCGTACTGGGCTCAGTGTTTGGCGCCAAACTCGGCCGCTCGATTGCTAAGGATAAACTGCAAAAAGGCTTTGCGGTATTCTTAGTGGGCATGGGGCTGTTCGTCATCATTAAATCAGTGCTCTGATTTCTCAGATTGAACAGCCCTTAAAACTGGAATTGGGTTATTGCTTGGTTAATGACAACAGCAACAAACCACATACGATCATGCCTGCGGCAACTAGTCGCATGGGTGTTACCGCTTCAGACAAAAATACAATACCAACAATCAATGCGCCAATAGCACCGATACCCGTCCAAATAACGTAGGCTGTACCGAGGGGAATTGAGCGCATTGCTATGGCGAGCAACCAGAAGCTCGCCATCATTGCGACAATCGTAATGATGGATGGCGTTAGTCGCGTAAACCCCGCTGACTGTTTCATTGAGAATGCCCACACGATCTCAAGAAAACCCGCCAAAATGAGATAGATCCAAGACATACAAAGCTCGTCGAATTTACCAGGTCGTCCCGGTCATTGATTCCCACAACGGGGGAGGTCGTCCTCCAAACAGGCGCCAGTATAAAGGGTTTTATTGTTACTTTTTGTTAACTTTTGTTAACGCTGTGATATGATTTATGTTTCCAATAGCAAATTTAGTCAATTTACAAGGATATAAAAATGAAAAAGTTGGCATTTGGGCTCTCGGGAGCAATATGTTTACTCGGGCTAATTGGATGTGAAAGTATGGGTCGGGATTTACCCGAAGAGCCCGAGTATGTTTTGGACTTAACCGAAGAAAAAAATGGTCAGGTCGTAACCGACTACTGGGTTATGCAGAAACAAGAAAAAACACGTAACACCTCCGATAAATACGCACGGGAACTTGCACGTAACAATCAAAATGGCTGCGCCTCAATTATCTATACAATAAATAGTGAGGGACGCGTGCCAAACTACAAAGTCGAATATGCATATCCCAACGAAACGGTTGCCAAAGCAATCGCTGTGAACTTACAGTACCTTCGTTTTAAACCGACGGAACAAAATGTCGAGCGCACCCCTGTTATGACCCGAATGTTTTCGGTATTTAAGGTGGGTAAAAGTGAAGGTTCGGAAGAATTTAAAGCCGCTTGTGACGTCGATGCCAATACGATTGATAAGTTTGCGAAACAAAAAGAAGCCAGTTAAGGCTTCTTTTTTAGTATGTCCACAATACGGTTTATGTATATTTCCGAGAGGTTCCATTCGTATCCGTCAAAATCGGTCGTGTTTACGAACTGAACAACAACCGTATCGATGTCTGGGTGATACTCGGCTAAGCTCTGATAGCCGGGTATCAAACCACCGTGTTCGAACTTGTAAACCGATGAATAAATCGCTTGTTCACCCGGTGCAAATGCAGAGCCGTCGTTAAGTGCTCGAATGAATCGCCCAACATCGGTAATACTGGCAATCATCGAACCATAGTCATTTTCTTTTATATTGGGTTGTACACCGACGTAGTAACCACCCATGAGATCCTTGATATTAATTGCGTCGAGCGAGAAGTAAGTATTCTGAAGTGCTAATGGTTGTAAAATGCGATCGGTAATGTACTGTTGATACGAATAACCCACAGTATGGTTAATAATTTGGGTAAGTAGTAAATAGTTTGTATTGCAATATGCATAATCGGAATCGGGCGCAAAATCAGCGGGCTCATCCATAATAAGTGCTAGTTTTTCCGAGGCTGTTGCGGGTGGATTTGACCAGTAGTTGGGCGTATCTGTGAAGTTAGGAAGTCCACTCCGATGCTGTAAAAGCATTCGCAACGTAATTTCATTAGCGTTTGGAAGGTGCTGGCTGACTTTAGGTAACAGCTGGCTAAGCGAGTCATTTAGGGATAGCTGACCGTCGTTGATGAGCTTTGTTGTTGCTAGCGCTACATAAAGCTTACTGATACTCGCGATCTTAAATAACGCATTAGGTTCGGCAGGCAACTGCTTGGCTCTATCGTGCCACCCCGCGGTGAATATCGTTGCCGGTTGTTGTCCTTGCTGAACGTAAACAATCATTCCGTCAAAATGGTCTTGCGTCGCTTCATCTATTTGTTGCTGAATAGTGTTGGGGAGTGGCGCAAGCCAAGTGCTAACAAGTGGCCAAGGTACGAAAAACAGAGATATCACGGTTCCGATGAGTAAGGCTATGCGGAGTGACCAAAGTGCTTTTTTATTCATGTGCTTATCGCCGTATATAATCGTTTAAGAAAGCCGTTTGAGTGCACGACTTTACTCAGTATTGATTATTGTCGCTACAGAATAAATGTATCGACTTGTTTCGATTCGAAAAACCTTAGTTCGTTTTACAATGTATAATTAATAACACAGGAGCTTGCACATGAGTCGAGTGTTTATGCAGAAGAATGCGATGCCTTTGATTGCTATTATTGGTACCGTTGCCGTCATCGTTTATGGTCAGCTAATTCTCAGTTGGGGAATGTCATCCAGCGAGATGAGAGAAGTCTATTTAGGGTTGGCACTGACTG
The DNA here is from genome assembly GCF_002364475.1 of Idiomarina sp. UBA3162. Classification (NCBI taxonomy): domain Bacteria; kingdom Pseudomonadati; phylum Pseudomonadota; class Gammaproteobacteria; order Alteromonadales; family Idiomarinaceae; genus Idiomarina; species Idiomarina sp. UBA3162. The sequence continues at coordinate 18,682 of NZ_DEYI01000085.1, read as the reverse complement.
AGTTACTTATATACATAGGCTGGTCGATAGTAACTGCGTACGCGGCGGTGTTTTACAGTCTAAAAAGTAATATAGAAGCTCGCTGGAAAAAAGTCGGTCTATTATGTTTATGTGCAATTGCGCCATGGCTTGTCGGCTATTTGGTGAATCTAGCTTAAAGACTAAGGCCAAAAAAAAGGGGCATAGGAGCCCCTTAGAAAGCAATCTATAGACCGAATTCTTGCTTGGCAATTTGTTCGATCTGACCATACTGAATAAAACCAGGTATCCACTGTTCACCAATCATGATGGTAGGAGTACCACGAAACCCTAGCGCTTGAAACGTCTGTAAATTCTTCTTAATCGTTTCTTTGCTTGCTTGCGGGTCTTTCAACCACGCTTGTGTTTCCGTGCGTTCGGCGATTGCTCGAAGTGAATCTGCGTTATGCATTCCTGATTTGCTCATTAGCAGTGTATGCACATCATAGTAACTATCGGAAGCATTCGACCAAACACTCAGCCCAAACTCAGTTGCATTGGTGTTGATACCATCAACAGAGCGCTGACGTAGCGGCACAATGATATTAATGACATTGACCGATGGGTATTCTTCAATTAAACGCTCTAAACTGGGCTCCAGCTTTTTGCAGTAGGGACAGTTATAATCCGTAAAAATGACGATCGAATGCGCGGCATCAATATTGCCTAGAGTAGGGTGTGTAGAGGTATCAAAAAGCCAGTCCTTATATTCTTGGTAGGTCGCTTTTTGCGCTTTTTGTTCCTCTAGAAAGTTTTCTAATCCCTGACGCATATTTCCAATAAGTTGCGGGTTATCGCGGAGCATGGTTTCGATTTGTGCCAGATCCGTTTCTTGTTTATCGGTGAGTGATTGTGCGCTGATCGCATTGCTCATTAAAGCGGCACCAATAAAGAGTGTCATTCGTTTAAACATCATTAATTCCTTATCTTAAAAGTTAATTCTAAAATTTGCTCAACCACAAGCGTGCTAGGATCCCCGGTGGCGAAGTGAAGCCACTGGTGGCGCTGGTCACTTTATGGTTATTAATAATTAAAATGGTGGGGGTTACGCCCACATTAAATAGCCGCGATATCTGACCACGATCATCATTAATTGTTGTGAAGTCGAGTTGGTTACTTTGTAAATAAGCGGAAACCTTTTTGTCGTGTCCCGATCTCAATGCGACAGAAATAACGGTGTAGTCGTCACTTAACCAGTCCACAGTCGGCGAGACCGTTGGACACACGGGACACCAGGTCGCCCAGAAATAAAGTAGCACGGGCTCTTCTTCACTCATCTTAGCTATTGATAGCGGTTCGCCAGCCAGGCTTGTGAGTGTTAATTCGTCGGGCAACGTAGTGGGTACGTTATTGTTACGATACAAGTCGACGCCGAAGGCGATCGCGGCGGCGACAACAAGGTAACCCAGTAATTTAATAAATCTCAGACCCCATTTATTCATTTCTGGCTTCCTTGATGGCTTGCATTACGGCATCGCTGGTAAGGATGATGGGCAACTCAATCCCTTCGGGAGCGCCCGGTCCGTATACTCGGTTGTATGGCACGCCGTACTGTCCATAGGCGCGAAGATAGTCCGTGATATAATCATTTCGCACAGTCCAATCACCGCGCATACGAATCAGGTCCGGTGCTGCGAGCGCACTGTATACCGGCTCTTGCTCAAGTACACCAAGCTTATTGGCTTTACAGGTAATACACCAGTCTGCTGTGACATCCACAAATACGACTTTTCCTTGCGTAACCGCCTGATGAATCGTCTTAAACGAGAGCGTTTGCCAAGGGCGTTCGCTGGTTTGCTCTGCTGAAGTTGATTCGCTGGATGCCTCTAACCAATGCGGTGTTAACAATGTGAATAGCCAGACGCTTGTGGCGAGCAACAAGGCACCAAATATCGGCTTCACCCATTTCAGCCACGACCCGGGTTTGGGTAACAACTTACGGGTTTGTGGAAATGCCGCGATGGACAACCAAGGCAGTGCCATTCCAACACCGAGCCCGAAGAATATCAGCAGTAGTAAATACATGGGCGCGCCCAACGCGAACGCCACCGCTGTGCCTAAAAAGGGGGCGGTACACGGCGTTGCTAATACGGTGGCAAAGACGCCCTGACTGAAATGACCTAATAAGGAACTACGCTGTGATTTTAGCGCCCATTGATTGAGCCACTGCGGGAGGCGAATCTGATAAAGCCCGAACAAATTTATAGCAAAAGCCAATGTAATGAACGCCAGCACTGCGATAAACCAAGGGTTTTGAAACTGCATTCCCCAACTGATCCGCACGCCACTCAGTTTTAACAGACCGAGTAGAGTGCCAATAACGATAAAGGTGCTGATAACACCCATGGCTGTGGCGAGAAACTGATACCGAACCTCTCGCGCTGATGCGTTGCTGTTAGCGATCAAAGATTGCACCTTGATTCCAAGGACTGGTAAGACGCAGGGCATCATATTGAGAATTAAACCGCCCAGCAGAGCCGCGAATAGCGCCCCCCAAATAGTCATAGAGTCGAGGGACTCATTAGTCGTCGAGCTTTTACTCCGATCGAGTTGTGTTGTATAAGCCGCACCGAATGGATCGTCATTTACGGTGATGCTGACTCGTCGGTTAACGAGTTCTGGTAGCTCGAGCCAATGAGATGCTTTAAAGCGGGCGATTAAACGCTTCCCATCTTCGCTCATCTGCTGATCGATGAGCTTAAAAACCACTTCATCAAGTTGTTTATCGTCACTGTGCACGAATAGTTGGGGTGAATCCCAACCTGATGCGCGTGATACCTCAAAGGTTAGTCGTTGATCATCGGCGTTGTAATCAGCGCGCGTCACCTCCGCGCTGCGGAGTGGCTGCGGTACTTGACTCATTGCTTGTGCAAACGCAAAGCTCTGTTCGCTGTCTGGCGTAAGTTGGTTAACATCAATATTCAGTTGCAGCGGAAAATCGGTTAGCACACAGATATTCGTGCAGCTCGATAACGTGAATACAGCATCCAACTGAGCACTTTCAGTTGTTTCAGATACAACGATTTCGAGGGGAAACGTGACTTGGTGTTTATAGCCGGCTGTGCGAATGGATTGTACGTAATACTCACTCGGTGTTGGCCAATGCCACTTGATGCGTTCAATACCTTTTGACGAAGCCAAGTCGATACGCGGTGGAATACCGCCTTCACCCGGTGCTCGCCAGTACGTTTTCCATTCATCTTTAAGCTGCACCGTTAACAGTGCCGGTAATACGCGGGTTTCGGGATTAAATTCGCCTGTCACTTCAAGTTTGACCTTGACCGCGTCGTGATCGGGACTCGTTAACCAACCCGTGGAAGGTGAGCCCTGTGCCCAGCTGAACGGTGACATCAAAAGGCTTAAACATACGCTAAACCAGCGTAGGTAGCCTACAAATTTTGCTGTGTTCATTGATACTCCTAAAATAGCTAAAAAATACGTTTTCGAAGCAAACGTAAGAAGCTATTCCAGAAATAAGCAGAAGAGGGTGTGGCACCTTCGTTTGGGCTTTGCAAATCGATTCGCATAGCTAGGTGCAGGCGTATCGCTTTTGGAAAAGAGTACAAAGCCAATAAACGCAACAAATAATGTCATTGCGCTGATATCTAATTGACTGACTTTTAGCAAGTGTGAGGCGTGATCACACTGTTTATGGCTCGTTTGAGGCGTCTTATTACTCGTGTCGAACGATGCTGTGACTGAATTATGTTGGTCATTCAGCTGACAGGTTTTAATTAGACTAAAACGGTTACCCCAACACAACACAAAGACCACCGCGAGTGCGACACACACCGCAATGAAAGAGGGCTTTTGTGGTTTGGAGAAGGGGGTCATGGCACCGCTGACTATTCAGTATTATTTACTGTATTGTGCCAGAACGTAAGCGATGTTCAATAGGCAGCGTGCTGCGCACACTGCCTTTTACGAACTCGTTAGTCCCAGTCAGGCGAGAAGTCGGGATCGATGAGACGATCGTCTTTATCAATATCCGCGATTGCCTTCATGTCATCCTGGTCAAGCTTCAAGTTTTGCGCATCAAAATTCGACTTCAAATGGTCCACCTTGGTGGTTGACGGAATCGCGACATAGTCATTCGCCAACTGCCATGCAATAGCGACTTGTGCCGGCGAGACATTGTGTTTCTCAGCAATATCTTGCATCACTGAGTTATCCATCACAGCGCCTTTTGCCAACGGTAAATAAGCCGTTATTTTAACACCCATTTGCTTACAGGCATCGGTTATCGCATGGTTTTGAAAGAATGGATGGACCTCGATCTGATTGGTGAGGATTTTATCTTTCCCCACGTGCGCAACCGCACGATTTAACAAATCGATGGTGAAATTGGAGACACCTAGGTGCTTGATTAACCCATCTTGCTGGGCTTTCTGCAGCGCGTCTAGGGTTTCCTCAACAGGCACTTCGTCATTGGGTGAGGGCCAATGAATCAGCGCAAGATCGATGGTGTCGCGTTGTAGTTTATCGCGGCTCACTTGTAGCGAATCAAGCACGTCTTGATAGGCAAGTTTTTCATACCACACTTTGGTCGTGACAAACACGTCCTTGTTGGTGTGTTGAGCGAGTGCTTTACCGACATCGGCTTCGTTATCGTAAAACTGCGCGGTATCGATGTGCTCGTAACCCATATCAATGGCAGCACTAACGAGGTCGGTGAGTTCCTGTCCTTCTAATCTAAAGGTACCCATACCAAACTGGGGAATCATAATCGCCTCCTTTATTAAGCTATTCATATAGGTAGTACCCAATAAATCGAATAAAAGTCCAATCCATCGTTGGGCCTTTCGATATCCGCATTAGAATAATGGGAGTACTGTACTGTAATTCTTGCTTTACTATCAGCGCTATACTGCCAAGACAATCCTACGCGATCTTCAAACTGAAATTGTGTTGATAAACGGCGGTCGCTAATACGGGTTTTATCAAAATAACTACCGCCGATACCGGCCTCTAAATAGAGTGGCGTGGCGCTTTCGGTCAATTGCCATTGGAACACAGGTGACACGGTCAATGCGGTGATGTTATCGGACGTGTCGTTTGAATCCTGCCAATGATTGAGCCCCATCTCAAGACTTACTTGCGGACTGCCTGCCCAATCTAAAAAGCTGAATTGTGTACTCTCAGTGCGGTAGCCGACTCGTGCACCGCGCAATTGGTCGGTGGAATACGAAGCGGATACGTGCCATTCATCGGCCTTTACAGGTAATAAAAAGGTTGCGGCTGCCAATGCGACAGCCGCGGTTTTGATAGTGCTCATACTACTTCCTCTCACATACAGGTAATGATACATACGTGACTGTATGTAAAAGGATCAGAAAAAATTAAGCTTTTCTTAATGTGAGGTTCACACGTGTTTGTTGCGTGAGCGGGTGGGTGCCTTCGACGAGTTTATCAATTCCATGATAATTGAGTCGGCTAGGTCCGCCCCAAACTAATACATCACCGTGATTAAGGGGAATACGCTGCTTTGAACCGGTGCGTGTTTGGCCTGCCCAAATAAAGCGCGCGGGCAAGCCAAATGAATAAGAAACGACCGGCTCGTTTAGGTCGGACTCATCGCGGTCTTGGTGCAACCCCATTTTGGCACCGGGCTTATAGACATTTATTAAGCAGGCATTCGGTATGAAGTCCCGGTAGCCTGCCTGTTCAGCAATTTGTGTTGCTTCATGAAGCAAAATCGACGGCATGTCAGGCCAAGGTTTATCTGACTTGGGGTCGGTTGCTTGATAGCGGTAGCCTTTGCTATCCGAAACCCATCCGAAATCACCGCAGTTACTGCTCAGCACTGACATCGGCTTATTACCGGGCGTCATGAAGTGACGAAGCGGCGCTTGACGCACACACTCACGTATCGCCGCAAGTATATCCGCAGCCTGTTCCGAGGCATGATTCGGAAAGAGCCATGCCCCAGGCGCAAACTCAATGGGTTCAGACGCGTCCAACAGAGGCATTAAAGCGTCCCATACAGTATCAGACCTGCAATTAACCAAACGCCGGCAATAATACAAAGACCGTTCATCAAATAATCGCGCCATGAGTTACTGCTACCATGGTCGTGATCATGATGATGGTGGTGTTCGTGATGGTTATGTTGCTTTTTCTGCCGCTGAGTCAAATAGATTAAACCCGCGCTCACAGCTAAAAAGATCAGGTTAAGAATGAATCCGTAGTCGACCGAGAAGAACGCACGTTCGGTAATTTTTTGTTGCTGCGAATGATCGGGCAGGGCGTCAAAAGCAAACAAGCCATAATGCAACGTTAAGGCGGTTAATACCAAACAGACGAATAACATCAGGGCAATGTATAACGCCATTTTCCAACCGTAGTACTTAGCGTTGATACGCAACACTGGCAATACGATTAAGTCGGAGAATATAAACGCCATGACGCCCGCAAAGGCGACTCCCTCACCGTATAGCACTGCGGCGAGCGGAATGTTACCCATTGAACCAATAAAGGTGAAGAACGCGGCTAAAGGACCCACAATGGTCTGTTGTAGCACTTCGAAAAACGATGCGTCAGCGACATTGGCGCCAGAACCTTGGAATAACCAGTTAAAAAACTCACTGGGTACAAAGGCGGAAATGATACCCGCAGCAGTGAAGCCAAGAAGCACGTCTTGCCACACCATCTGCCATTCCATTTGGTATTTTTTTGCGACTTGTTGCCATGTTTCGCGTGTCAGCAAAGCGCTCCATGGCTTTGTTGAGTTATCCTCATCGTCAGTGTCTTCGTTTTTGCGAGCCGATTTAATCAAACCCGTAGGTGATGTCAGCTTAATATATAGCCAAGCAAAAGCGATAAGTAACACGCCACCAATATATTCACCTGCGACAAACTGCCAACTCAAGAAGATCGCAATCACGAACCCAAGTTCGATAACGAGGTTGGTGGATGCAAGTAAAAATGCCATGGAGGCGGGGAAAGAGGCGCCTTTATTAAACAAAGCGCGCGTTGTTGAAAGCGCTGCGAAACTGCAAGAGCTCGAAATAAACCCGAAAAAAGTGCCGAGTGTCATCGATTTAGCTGAGTCGTCACCCATCAGGCTTTTCATATGTCCACGACTGACCATGACCTGAATAAGACTACTTATTAGATATCCGAGCGCGAACGCCCACAACGCCATCCAAAAGAAACCAACACTGGTGTGTGCTGCATTTGCCCACTCTTGTAAAAAATTCATGGCTAATCCTTGTCTGTGATTTTCCTCTGCATTATGAGTCTGTGTTCACCCAGGCCGAGGTAGTTCTCAGCCTTTCTAACAACGTCGAAGCCGAGCTTTTCGTACACGCTGATTGCGGCAACGTTGCTTGGGGCAACGCTTAGAAGGATACATGTCACCCCATCTTCATCTAGACTACGCAAACTATCGCTTAACAGTTTTGTGCCCACGCCACGGCCTTGGCAACCTGGCTTTACTGCGGCGGACATCAACCATAATGTATTGGACTTTTCCGCCGGCGCGTACATGGCGTAGGCAAGGATGTCGTTGTCATCACGACAGATAAACTGAAAGCTCGGCCATTGATGTGCGGCTTGATAGAACAACAGTTCAGGATAGGCGAGGTCATCGTAGAGCTGTTGTTCGATAGATACCACCTGTGTAATCGCGTGACGTTCAAAATTAAAGCGCTCAGTTTTTAGGCTCGAAGTGGGCATGTTAGCGACTCCTAAGATGCATCGATATCTTTGACTTGTAACTTAAGCCAGTTGAGTAGCGCGACCAGCGCAACAGAATAGCGACGCTTTTTACGATACTGCGCATACACAGCTACACTCCGTGATGACTCAGTTTTACCCAACGTATGCCAGTCTGATAATGATGGATGTTGCGTCAGCTGTTCATCGACAATTGCCACACCTTGATATGTGAGTGCCAAATCGAGCGCCATAGTCGTATCGGCACACTGATTAATAGTCAGCGGGTGAGTGCGGCTTGTGTGCTGTTCTATCACTTGTTGATGCATGGGGTGTGCTTTATCGACAAACCACGTTGCCTGAGTCAAGTCACAATTTGCATCGGGACTGATCGCGACATAACTCGGTTTATAGAGTGTGGTTTGCTGTATTTGTGTATCGCGTAAAAGACTTTGGCTGATAAGCAGATCAATGTTTTCGTGTTGAATTTGACTCGCCCAGTCAGCTTGCTGTGCATCATTGACTTGCTCATCGCTACGAACAAAGCTGAGTTGGATATGAGGATAAATCGAATGAAAATCTGCCAGGCGATCTTGTAGCCAATAGCGAAGACGCTCAGAACTAATAGCCAGTGTGAGCCGGGTAATGTTATGATCAGCGGTCGAACGAGCACGTTGTATCGTGTGATCTAACTCGCGAAATATACTCTCGAGTGCAGGGGCCAGCTCTAGTCCCGCCGGCGTCAGTGCATGAACACGGTTGTCGCGTTGAAATAAACGCATGCCCAACTGATTTTCGAGTGTCTGAATCTGTCGTGTGACAGCCGCTTGGGTGACGCCCAACTGCTGAGCGGCTTGTTTGAAGGTGCCTGCACGCGCCGCGACGTCAAACACGCGCAGAGCATTCAGCGATAAGTTTGATTTAGAGCTCATAATGAACCAGCTTTATTTAATTTGAATTAACTAAAAGTTAACCTTAATTGCATGGAGGCGCAAGTCGTGTCTTATTGGGCTGAGTTTCTCACTATTGCCACTTATCATTTACTCGCCGTTGCGAGTCCGGGCCCAGACTTTGCGGTTGTCACTCGCTACAGCCTTTCTTATGGTCGTAGAGTCGGTGCGTTTGTAAGCTTAGGTGTAGCCGCCGGTATTATTTTGCATGTGACTTATTCACTGGTGGGCGTGGCCATTATTATTAAACAAACCCAGTGGTTATATGCGGCTATTTTGACAGCGGGTGCGCTCTACTTAGCCTACATGGGCGTGGGCGCACTGCAGTCAAAACCGAAACCGGCGCCCGACACGCATGAGTACGACCCGCAGCGTCCATCTGAAAGGCGCGCGTTTATGACCGGCTTTATAACCAATGGACTGAATGTCAAAGCAACGTTGTTCTTTTTGACATTATTTACGGTGGTGATTAGCCCTGACACGCCATTTGCTTGGCAGTTAAGCTATGCCATTTATTTAATTCTCGCCACGGGCGTTTGGTTTTTGTTTCTGTCCCGAGTGCTATCGTCGGAGCGCGTATTTAAACGAGTATGGCGTTACATGCACTGGGTTGATCGACTAATGGGTGTGTTATTGATTGCGTTAGCTATGCATTTATTCATTGATGTGCTCAGCCAACTGAAAATTATTGTTTAAGCCGATGAGCGCTGGGTGCGTAACCCAATGAATAGCGTTATAATTGAACCGATTTTTATGAGATGTAAGCGAGAGCTATGCTGTTATTTGTAGATGATTTGACCGTAATTGATTGTTCTTACCTATGTGCTGAGCGCGGCATCGTGGGCGAGAGTTGGATTGTAGATATTGAGCTAGATGGTTCACTCAACGAGCAATCAATGGTGCTTGATTTTGGTCGAGTAAAAAAGCAGATCAAAGCGATTATTGATCGGTCAGTTGATCACAAGCTATTAGTGCCAAGCAGTCATTCATATACACGCGTTACTCACTCTAGTGACGATGAGTCCCATTGGGTTGACTTTGTGCGACCTGAAGGCCGCTCGATTCATTTATTTTGTCCCGCTGAAGCCTTTGCTTATATCGATGCAGAAAAAGTGGATGCGCTCTCAGTCACCGACTATTTACGCGCTGTGATAAAACGAGAATTGCCTGGTAACGTTCAAGGCTTGCGCTTGTCATTGCGCCCCGAGGCGATAGATGGCTTCTATTATCATTATACTCATGGGCTAAAGAAACATGACGGTAACTGCCAGCGTATCGCTCACGGTCACCGCTCAAAAATTCAAATTGCGTTGGATAATATTCGTCAGCCGGTGCTTGAGAAACAATGGTCCGAACGATGGGCTGATATTTATATTGGCTCAGAAGAGGATAAAGCCGAAATCAAAAGTCTACAGCGCTCGGAGTCGGCGAAGCAACTCAGTGAAGCAACTCATGTTGGCTATAGTTATGTTGCTGACCAAGGCTTGTTTGAATTAATTGTGCCCAAAAGCGAGAACGATTTTATTGATTCCGACTCTACAGTGGAGTGCATTGCAGAATTTATTGCAGCAAAAATCAAACAAGACCATCCTGAACAACGTGTAAGAGTCAAAGCGTTTGAAGGCGTTGGTAAAGGAGCTATTGCATATGCTTAACCGTTTAAAGCCGATGGTCTCGGTATTATCGATATTGAGTATTGCTTGCGCGAGCGTGGCCTCTGCGGCTCAACAGGATACGCCCATTACATGGTATGGCGAGTTGACTCAAGGCGCACTGCTGATCGGTCAAGTTGAGCCTGACTCACAGGTGGTTTATCAAGGTGAGTCACTTGATATCACTGATGATGGTTACTTTGTTATTGGCTTTGGTCGCGATGCAGCGTTGAATCAAACTCTTGAAGTGCGTGATGGCTCAGAAAAAACGCCGATTAATCTGACTTTAAGCAAACGCGAATACAAGATTGATCGCGTTGAGGGCGTACCGCAAAAAACAGTCACGCCGGATCCCGAGCAAGTTAAACGCGCCAAGGCTGAAGCAGCTAAAGTATGGCGCGCTCGCCAAACTGATTCGAAACGAATGGACTTTATGACTCCGGTACGTAAGCCCGCGGAAGGGCGTATCAGCGGTGTTTATGGTTCACAGCGATTCTACAATGGTGAACCGCGTCGTCCCCATTACGGTGAAGATATTGCCGCACCGACTGGAACACCCGTCTACGCGCCTTGGAGTGGAGTAGTCACCTTAGCTGAGCCTGATTTATTTTATTCAGGTGGCACGCTGATTATCGACCACGGCTATCGTGTGAACACCACCTACCTGCATTTAAGCAAACTGTCAGTGGAGGTCGGCGATACTATCCAGCAAGGCGAAAAAATTGGTGAAATAGGCGCGTCGGGGCGCGCTACCGGGCCTCACCTTGATTGGCGCGTAAACTGGGGTAACGAGCGTCTCGATCCTGCATTGTTACCCCAGCTGTATCCTCTGGCAACTAATTAAGGGCTGGTCTTCAACCAATTATTAAGATGCTCAGGCTGCGTGATGGAAAGCACGTAGCTTGTTTTCTTAGGTGCTTGCCAGGTCAGCTTTAATGTTCGTAATTCGTCTCGTCTAAAGGCGTGCACGGTGACACTATCGCCCGGCTTGAAAGCATCCAATATTTCGTTGATGTTATCGCTGGTAACCTGGAGGTGGTCGATGGCTATTATGCGGTCATTGGCCGATAGCCCTGCTTCATAAGCGCTTTCATCGTGGTACACCTGCGTTAACTCCAATCCTTGAGGATGGTTTTTGTAACGCGCTCCTAAGGTCACTTTAGCGGACTTTTCGGGTAATTTGCCGTTACTTTGTAAGTCGTTCGCGGGCACGTGTCGTGCCACCTTAACGCCAAAGTTTTCTAACAGCTCTGACACAGGCAGTTGCTCACGAGAATATAGCGCGTTATGAAGCATCTCGTTGACATCAAGTGCGGTATAGTGGCTCAAGTACTCGAAAAAAGTATGATCTTCAGTACCTTCTCCGGTTTTACCGTAGCGGTGCCAAAAGTCGTGCATTATTTGCTGTAAATCGAGTTGATGATCGCTTTGTAGACGAATGGTTAAGTCCAAACACAAGGCGATAAGAGCCCCTTTAGCGTAGTAACTAACAATGCTATTAGGCGCGTTTTCATTCTGTTGGTAGAACTTGGTCCAAGCTAAAAAGCTCGATTCAGTCACGGATTGTTGATGCTGTCCGACACCGCGCTCAACACGCGCCAAGGTGTTGCCTAGCAAACGTAAATAACGATCGGCAGAAATAATGCCTGCACGATGAAGCAGGTAATCATCAAAATATGAGGTCATGCCCTCGTAGAACCACAGTTGCTCTGTGTAGGTTTCTTGCTCCAGCGGGTAGGGAATGAAAGCTTTAGGCTTGAGCGTTTTGATGTTCCAACTGTGAAAATACTCATGGCAACACAAACTTAAGAATGTTTCGTAATTATCGTCCACCTTAGTTTGCCCAGGCTTGATGAGATCCTTGCGGCTGCACACCAGTGCGGTCGAGTTATTATGTTCGAGGCCGCCAAAACCATCGCCTACGACCATGGTTAAGAACGTATAGTGCTTAAAGGGTGCAGGTTCGCCGAACATTTTAAGCTGATACTCGCAAATACGCGCTAGGTCCGCGGTGATGCGGGAAGTATCGGCTTTGTGTCGACCGCTCAGTACTAAAGAGTGTTTAATACCGTGGGCAATAAACTCTTCAATGGTCAGATCACCCAGCAAGAATGGGTAATCAATTAATTTGTCGTAGTTTTCCGCTTCAAATTCACCCCAGCTGTGCGCATTTCCGGATACGCGCGGCATACCGGTTGCAATACGCCAATGCGCGACGCTATCGCTTGGCTCGAGGGTCAATCGACAAGGGTTCTGCTCTTGGCCAGCGACGGCAAGGCAGAGCGATGTGTTGTTGAAAAAGCCTTGTAACTCATCAAGATACGCGCTGCGAACGGAAAGATCGAAAGCATATACTTGGTAACTTACTTGCACAGCGTGATCACAAGGCTCGAGGCGCCAGCGATTTTTGCTGATTTGATCGAGCTTAATGGCACGTCCATCGTGTTCGGCATAAACGCCGATAATATGTTTGCTAAAATCGCGGATGAGATAGCTGCCGGGTATCCAATTCGGTAACCAGAGTTCTTGACCATCAGGATGCGGCTTTTCAATACGCAGCGTGACCTCAAATAAATGACCTTTAGGGTCAATTGGGTTAATGTAGTAATGGTTCAAACTGATACTCCTTTGCTTGACAGTCAATGACTTCTGGCGATTATATTAACATACTCGGTTTTATTGATAGGGGATTGCATGACGGCAAAAATCAAGCAGCTGACGGTGGGGCAAAAAGTAGAAATACAAATTTCCGGCCTCAATGTACCAGCGCGTTTTCAGACGGACTTTATAGGGGCTGTCATGGGCCGTTGGTTTATCGTCAATATGCCTGATTCTCGGCGCTATGGTGAATTAAGGGAACATCTTTATGAGGGCGTGCCGATTATCGTGCGCTTTGTGCTAGAAAACGAAAATGGTGAAATCTGCGCATTCAGAAGTGACATTGACTTTGTCGTCGCCCACCCAACCAAAATGCTGTTTTTAGATTGGCCCAAACAAGTTGAGAGTCGCGTGATAAGGCAGGGCCGTCGTTTTGATGCCTATTTGCCGTGTGCCGTTGAACGCCTATCAGAAGATAATAAAGTCAATGCTTCAGTGGAGGCAATTATTTTAGATGTATCGGAAACCGGTTGTAAGTTGCGCTACTTACTTGATGAACACGATACTGAAGATGAACAAGATAAAGAGCAAGGTATTGAGTGGAAATCCGGCGATCGGGTTAACATTATCGTCAAGCAAAAGTCAGGAAATACCGTCAAATTGGGCAGTATTGTTAGGCAAGTGAAAGCATCTGATGATGAAGTCACGCTGGGTGTGCAGTTTAATAGCCAACAAAAAGAAGCCATTAACGGCCTGTTTGCAGGCAGTCTCGTTGATATTGACGCCTTATCGCGCTCGCAATCATGAGCTTGCGTTTGTACAGGTAAAAGGTTGAATACGTTGGTAAAAGCAATTTTAAACACATCCTGGTTTCCGAGCTCTGATCGCTGGTTCTGGTTACTGCAGTTTGGCGGTTGGGCAGGCTATGCGCTTGTAAACTATATCGGCTCATTGATGCACGAAATGCGCGATATTTATGGTGTTGTGCTGATTTTAGGGGCTTACACTGGTTTTTTCATGACGCTGCCGCTGCGCTATTTTTACCAACGGGTATGGGAGTGGCATCCATTACTGTTAATGCTCGTGGTCATTTTAGCGAGTTACACGATTGCGTGTTTGTGGGCAGTAATAGATAACGCGACCTACTGGGAAATCTACAAATTCGGATTTACACCAGATAGTAAACTTGCTTACTTCAAAAATAACATCGCTAAATTTTACATCGTGTTGAGTTGGAGCGGTTTGTACTTTGGTATCAAGTATTACCGTATGCTACAAAGCGAAAAACAAAAGGCATTGATGGCGTCTTCAATGGCGCACCAAGCGCAACTTAAAATGCTGCGCTATCAACTGAACCCTCATTTCTTATTCAACAGCCTCAATGCGATTTCAACGCTGATCTTGGTCAAAGATACTGAAATCGCGAATAAGATGGTTAATCGATTAAGCCACTTCCTGCGCTTTTCCTTGGATAACGACCCGATTAAAAAAATCACGTTAAAGAAGGAAGTCGAGGCGCTGATGCTGTATCTCGATATCGAAAAAGTCCGCTTTGATGAACGATTAGAGATTATTATTGATGTCAGCGATGAAGCTAAAAAGGCGTTGGTGCCCAGTTTGCTGTTCCAGCCGTTAATCGAGAATGCGATAAAGTATGCGATTGCTAAAACTGAGGATCAGGGCGTATTATCGTTAACGGCTTATATTGAACGCGGTGAGCTAAAAGTACGCTTATGCGATAATGGGCCCAATGCACCTGAACAGCCCGAATTATTAATGCGTAATGCAGGTGTGGGTTTAAAGAATACGCGTGAGCGATTATCAGCTTTGTATGGTAATGATTTCAGCTTCCGTATGACGAAAAATAAACCGCAAGGCTTATGCGTTGAGATTGTATTGCCTTATGAAACATTGGAGAGTGTATGAGTCGTAGTTTTACTGCTTACATCGTGGACGATGAATCGTTAGCACGTAAAGGACTAGCCATCCGATTGGAGTCATTCGACGAAATTAAGTTGATCGGTCATCAAGGCAATAGTCGTGAAGCCATTGCAGAAATTAGTGCGTTGAAGCCTGATATCGTATTTTTAGATATTCAGATGCCAGGCTTGAACGGATTTGACGTGCTCAAGTCACTTCAACAGAGTATGCAGGTGTTACCTGCGATTGTGTTTGTGACAGCGTTCGATCAATACGCTATTCGCGCTTTTGAGGTCCGTGCATTGGATTACTTGTTAAAGCCTGTTGATGAAGAGCGCCTGGCCGAAACGATTGAGCGGGTCAAACAGGAGCTTGAGCCTAATGAGTTTGATGCGACACAGCAAAAGTTAGTGAATCTAGTCGCTGAGGTCACGGGCGAAGATTGCGATGTGATCCTCGAGCGGCTCGCCAGTGGCGATGATGTTCCGATGAGTCGGTATCCGGAACATATTGCGATAAAAGACAGTGGCGAAATCACGCGAGTGCCCATCAATGCGATTGAATGGGTCGATGCGGCGGGCGACTACATGTGCATTCACGCCAGCGGTGAAACGTTTATTTTGCGTCGAACAATGAAGGAGCTTGAGAAAGAGCTTAACCCTAATTTGTTTCAGCGTATCCATCGTTCTGCGATTGTGAACGTCAACCAAGTCGAGAAGTTATGCACACGTCAAAACGGCGAATACCATATTTCACTCAAGAATGGTCAAAAATTAAAAGTCAGTCGTAGTTACAAAGATAGGATCAAACAACTGATATTAAATTAATGCGTCGAATCTATGCAGTAGTACTTGTTCTATCAATCGTATTAGTCGGATGTACGGCTCAGTTTGGTTATCGCTACTTCGACACTTTTATAGAGTGGCAACTCGATGATTATGTCGAGCTAACAGATGACCAGCAAGAGCGTGCATCTGAAATCATTGATGAGCTCCATCAATGGCATGCTACGAAGCAAATTCCTCAATACCGCGTCCGCCTTCAAAGTTTACGTCAGGCACTTGCCGAAGACACTGTGGACCGTGACTTGCTTGAGCAAATCGAGATGGACGCCTGGTATTTTTGGCAGCAAATAAAAGACCAAATTGCCGCCCGTACGGACTTTCTCAACACGTTGTCGGATGTGCAGAAGCAGCAGCTAATAGCGTCAATGCAATCAAAAATTGATGAGCAGCGCGAAGAGGAGGCTGAGGAGGGCGATGACCTATTTGCTTCTTATGACCGTGTTAAGCGTCGGCAAGAGTCGATTGAAGAGCGCTTGGGCACTTTGACTGACGCACAACGGCAATTGATTAAAGTGTGGGTGACTGAATCTGAAGCGGTGCCAAACGATTATGACTGGTTAGCCTATCGTCAACGCTGGCTTGACGCTTTCGAGAAGGCGTTATTACAGTCGCCTATCAAAGCCGAAAGAATCGAGTCATTAATCACCGATCCAGAACAAATGTTGTCCGACGAACAGCGCGAAAACCGTCGAACCAAAGCCGCCATTCGTCATCAATACCTTGCAAAGTTGAGTGGGACTCTGAACCAAGAACAGCGTGATACTCTAATTGAACAGCTAGACGAGTATATTGAGACATGCCGAGATATTGAGGCACACTTTGGTGGGTAACCAAGCGTGTGCCTCACGCGCTTATTATTGAACTTCAATAACCTTACAGGTATTACTTGAGCCTACGGTTTCCATTACATCGCCATGGGTTAATACCACTAAGTCGCCTTTTGCCACATGACCTAAACCTTTGATAACACCAATAGCATCTAAAATTGGGTTTTCTGATTGAGTTGAGTCAAATTGAATAGGATATACACCCCGGTATAGCGCACACTTGTGACGGCTACCTGAATGACGTGACATGGAAAAAATGGGTAAGTGCGAGGTAATACGCGACATTAACTTAGCAGTGAAGCCCGATTCGGTCAGTGCAATAATGGCTTTCACACCGGTCAAGTGAGTTGCGGCATACATCGCCGACATCGCTGCTGCTTCTGAAATGCTCGAAAAATGTTCCTCTAAATCGTGATGCTTTAACTGAGCACTCGGATGTGTCTCTGCACCCAAACAAATTTCTGCCATTGCTTTGACTGTTTCGACGGGGTGTTTACCGGCCGCGGTCTCAGCTGAAAGCATAACCGCATCGGTGCCATCAAGCACCGCGTTAGCAACGTCCATAACTTCGGCACGGGTAGGCATCGGGTTTTCGATCATCGACTCCATCATTTGTGTTGCGGTGATCACGACTTTGTTTAATTGACGTGCCCGGCTGATGATGAGTTTCTGTTTACCCACAAGTTGGGCATCACCGATTTCAACACCTAAATCACCCCGTGCAACCATGACCGCATCCGAAGCGCGAACAATATCGTCTAACGCGTGTTCTGAGGCAACCGCCTCAGCTCGTTCGATTTTCGCACACAAGACACCATCGCCACCCGCTGCACGTAATAACTGGCGAGCTTCATTAATGTCATCACCGCTGCGAGGGAACGACACGGCTAAGTAGTCAACACCAATTTTTGCAGCCGTCTTAATGTCTTCTAAATCTTTCTCAGTGAGTGCCTTAGCTGAAAGCCCACCACCAAGTCGATTAATACCTTTATTATTGGATAATTGGCCACCCACAACGACAGCGGTATGCACTGCAGTACCGTCGATATCAGTAACCTCTAAACGAATACGGCCGTCGTCCAACAATAAAATGTCACCGGGGGCTACATCGTGTGGAAGTGCTTTATAATCAAGTCCAACGATTTGCTCGTTGCCTGATTGGCTGTCGTACTCGGCATCGAGTGTGAACTTCTCACCTTGAGAAAGTGTGACTTTGTCGTTTTTGAAGCGTGCTACCCGTATCTTTGGTCCTTGCAGATCACCTAAGATGGCGACGTGTGCTTTTAATTCAGCGGATAGCTTACGAACCATTTCAGCGCGTTTGATGTGATCGTCCGCCGAACCATGAGAGAAGTTTAGACGTACTACATTAGCACCTGCTTGTATAAGTGACTTAAGAACACTAGGGTCATCAGTAGCAGGACCTAGGGTGGTAACGATCTTTGTACGACGCAACATGTAAAACTCCGAGCAGCTGAAAGTGATTGAGTCTTAAGTCTAACACAGTGTTTGTTAACAAAGTAAGACAGAACAGAGACATAGGTGAGTAATGAGTAATCAGCAAAACGACACTAATTGGAACGACCTCAGTGAAGAACAATGGCGTGAGCGGTTAACACCTGAGCAATACCAGATTCTGCGTCAGCAGGGCACAGAAGCCCCCTTTAGTGGCGATTTTATTCAGGTGAATGAAAACGGCGAGTATCACTGTGCTGGCTGCGGGCAATTATTGTTTACTGGGCAGCAGCAGTTTGAAGGGCATTGTGGTTGGCCAAGCTTTGATGAGGCCATTGATGGAGCCGTCGAGTACTGTGAGGACGCTAGCCATGGCATGCAACGAATTGAGATTGTGTGTAGCCGCTGCAAGGGGCATTTAGGTCATGTGTTTAACGATGGCCCCACAGCAACGGGGCAACGCTATTGCGTTAACTCGTTGGCGCTGACCAATCAGGGTAAAGATTAAATTGTCCTTCTTCAATTTGGTCAATAATGTCTTCTGCCGAGTCGGCAAGCGTCTCTTTGCGCTCGTCTGATTGTGTGAAGATAGTGCCAAGCTGATCGGCTTGCAGTACTTCTGAGTTAAATTGGATTGCGACAAGCGCCCAAATGTAAGCTTCATCTGTGCGTTGGTTGTTTAAATAATAGGTCACCAGTAATTCGGGGATCTCAACGTTAAAGCGTTGTTGTGGCTTATATAATCGCAATGCTCGGTATAA